>URLP01000202.1 GCA_900548635.1 uncultured Megasphaera sp. | reverse complement strand
TAGGCTATACCTTCGTGCAGTTCTTTTAACGTTCTTTCAACGCTTTTTCGATATCCGGATTGGTTACTGCACGACGCGTTTCCGGCTCATCCACAGTCCGATAGCGATGACGGCGGCAGCCAAGAGGATTTGAAGGCTTATGGGAGCCCAGGAACCGGCCATTTGCTGCAACAGGGTCCCTAAGATTTTGTCGTTGCCGATCATTGAACGCGACGTTCAATCTTCATACCAACCAAACAGCGTCTTCCCCGTTTCCAGCTGTTGGATTTACAGGATTCGCAGCGGGACGCCGATTATGGCGTCCCCTACGGCAATACAAATCTACTCTCCCCCCACATGTGGGATTACTTCCTAACGGTTCTCCGCTACAGCTGCCGGCGCAGCTCCCCAGTTTTCATCGGCCAAAGACAGGCGTGCCAGGCGTTCGATGAAGAAGACGTGACGGTTGAAGAAATTGATGAAGCGGCCGACGAGCATGGCCGAAATGACGGTGCCGATGCCGAGGCCCGACAGGGTCCCCAGTCCGCCATAGAGGAAAGAAAGGATGACGGCCAGCGTGACCATCGTCGTATCAAAGGCCACTTTCGTCGAGCCCATGCGCCACTTGCCGACCTGCGCGATGGCTTTGACAGCACCGTCACCAGGCACCATCAGGACCTGCGACGCCGTTTCGATGCAGATTCCGAAACCCAGAACAGCGCAGCCCAGGACGAGGAACAGTACCTGCAGCGGTAACGACAAGTGCTGGAGTCCCGCTAAGAGCGGCATATAGAGGTCGAGGGCATAACTGAAGATGACGTTGATGCCGACCTGAAGGATTTCCAAGGGCCTGAAATTGCGGCGCAGGAGCAGGAACTGTAGGACGATGAAAGCCATGTTCATGACAAAGGTCAGCTGTCCAAAAGTCCAGGGAAAATAGAAGCTGAGGACCAGGGGCACGCTGGAAATCGGCGACGTCCCCAGGCTGGCGGCCGTAATCAAGTCGATACCGAAAGCCGTCGTCAAAATACTGAGGATAAAAACAGGAATCCGGATTCGTTTATAATGCATCTGACGCATGTTTTAGTCCCCCCACTTCTTCTGATTGGCAATGATTTTATGAAAGGTCCGCATGAACTGCTGCTTTTCTTCTTCGGGAATCCCCTGCCACATGGCATCGTCCGTGGCGTAGATGACCTTGCGAATTTCCTTGGCCTTTTCCCAGCCCTTGTCGGTCAGGTAAATATTGATGCCCCGCTGGTCGTCAGGCCGCGTTTCCTTGCGGATGAGATCCAGTTTTTCCATGCGCTTCAAGAGGCTGGTCACCGTCGATTTATCGATGATGCATTCCCGGCTGATGTCTTTCTGGCTGGCGCCGTCGTGGAACCAGAGATACTCTAAGATCTTAGGCTGCCCGGGCAGGAGTCCTTCCTTCTTGATGAGGCGGCAAATCTCCCGGTTCGAACGGTGAAAGCTGATGAGCAGTAAAATATGCAACGCTTCTTCATCCATGATGATGTCTCCCTTTAGTTGGAATTAAAACTATATTCCTATTATAATCGTTATTTCAAAAAAAACAAGAGGCCTGATGGGAAAAGCATAATTTCTGCTCTCACATCAAACCTCAAATATCAAACTCAATTCGCTTCGGCTTTCGCAGGGGCCGGCAGTTCGCTCGTGCAGTGCGGGCAGCGGGTCGCATCGTCAGCGATGGGCTGACGGCAAAAGGGGCAAAGGCGCGGTGCCGGTTTCGCTTCGGGTTTTGGCAGCAGGCGGTTCAGCTGCTTGATGACCAGGAAAATCGCAAAGGCGATGATCAGGAATTCAATCACCGTATTGAGGAAGGCGCCATAGGCAATAACCGGGATGCCGGCAGCTTTGGCTTCGGCCAGGGAATCGACGTGCTGCGTACTCAGGGGAGTCAACTACTCCCGACTAAAGTCGGGAGCTTGTAAGTCGGAACTACATAGGTACTAACGACATCTAAAAGATGTCTTCCTAAATCCGCCTACATCATCGGGTGGCTGAC
>URLP01000201.1 GCA_900548635.1 uncultured Megasphaera sp. | reverse complement strand
GCTTTGTCGGTCTGCACGCGCGCCTCATGTCGCAAGCGCTGCGCAAGCTGACCGGCGCGGTCGGCAAAACGAACACCATCGTCATTTTCATCAACCAGCTGCGCGAAAAGGTCGGCGTCATGTACGGCAACCCAGAGGTCACCACCGGCGGCCGGGCGCTGAAGTTCTACGCCTCCGTCCGCATCGACGTGCGCCGCATCATCTGGAAGCGTGTCATGGATATGAATGACCGGGCCCTGCGCAACATCGTCGTCGGCATGGGCGGCAAAGTCTGCGGCTTCCCGCGGGAAGACCACTTCATGATCACTGTCGCTTCGGAAATCATGGCAGCCCTTTGCCTGGCCAGCGACCTCATGGATCTGAAGAAGCGCATGGGCGACATCACCGTTGCCTATGACCTGGACGGCAATCTCGTCACGGCCCGTCAGCTCGGCGTCGAAGGCGCTATGGCCATCCTTATGAAGGACGCCATCAAGCCGAATCTCGTCCAGACCATCGAACATACGCCGGCCCTGGTCCACGGCGGTCCCTTCGCCAACATTGCCCACGGCTGCAACTCTGTCGTAGCGACGAAACTGGCCCTGAAGATGGGCGACATCGCCGTGACGGAAGCCGGCTTCGGTGCGGATCTCGGCGCTGAAAAATTCATGGATATCAAATGCCGCTTTGCCGGCATCAAACCGGATGCCGTCGTCGTTGTCGCCACGGTCCGCGCCCTGAAGATGCATGGCGGCGTCGATAAGAAGAACCTTCAGGAAGAAAATGTCGAAGCCTTGAAGAAAGGCTTTGCCAACTTGGCCAAACACATTGAAAACATGCGCCTCTTCGAGGTCCCTGTCGTCGTAGGCATCAACAAATTCAGCAGCGATACGGATGCAGAAATCGCAGCCCTGCGCAAGCTCTGCGAAGACTACGGCGTCGACGTGGCCCTCAACAACTGCTGGGCTGAAGGCGGCAAGGGCGGCATCGAAATGGGCGAAAAAGTCCTCCAGCTCCTGCAGCAGCCGAAGACACCGTACAAACCGCTTTATGATGTGAACGACTCGATTCCCAAGAAGATGGAAACGATCGTCAAAAAAGTCTACGGCGGCGACGGCGTCATCTTCGAAGGCAATGCCCAGAAACAGATTAAGGAACTGGAAAAATTCGGTCTCGACAAGATGCCGATTTGCGTGGCTAAGACGCAGTATTCCCTCTCGGACAACCCGGCGCTCCTCGGTGCACCGAAAGGCTTCAAGGTCACCGTCAAAGACGTCCGCGTCTGCACCGGTGCGGGCTTCATCGTCTGCCAGACGAGCAATATCATGACCATGCCGGGCCTGCCGAAAGTACCGGCGGCCAACCGCATGGACATCGACGAAAACGGCGTCATCACGGGGCTCTTCTAAAATGGATTTCAAAGAATTCCAGTCACTGCCCCTGGACCGCCTCTTAGAAGTCACGGCCTCGAAGGAGCCCGTTCCCGGCGGCATCGCCGCCATGACGGCCGCTTCGGCAGCGGCTTTGGTGGAAATGGTCGCCAACCTGACTATCGGTAAGAAGGGCTACGGCGAAATCGAGACGCTCATGATTTCCATCCGCGACAAGGCTCATGAGCTTCGGCAGCGCTACCTCGACGGCATTGCCGAAGATGCGGCGGCCTTTGACGGCGTCATCCGCGCCGTCCGTCTGCCGAAAGATATGCCGCAGCGTGCGGCAAAGGTCCAGCAGGCCTTCAAGGATGCGGCTCAGTCGCCCTTCGAACTGGGCAAGGATATCTTCATCCTCCTCCAGCTGGCCGAACAAGTCGTCCGTTACGGCAACGCCTGGGTCATCACGGACGGCGTCATCGCCACCATGAACGCCCGGGCAGCCATGCGCTCGGCCTTCTACAGCGTCCGCATCAACCTGAAATCGATTAAAGACGAAGCCTTCGTCCACCAGATGATCCAGCAAATCCGGGAAATCGAAGAAAAAGCCGCCATCGTCGAACAAAACGTAGAATACGAATACAGAAAGAGATAGCCGGTAACGGCTAGCGATTGTAGG
>URLP01000200.1 GCA_900548635.1 uncultured Megasphaera sp. | reverse complement strand
GCCGCTGCAGGCGGGCCATGGCGACGAGACGCCGTGCCGTTTCCGGCGCGACGTGATAGGTCCCTTCCAGGGTCTTGGCCGCACTTCTGTCGTCGAGGCCCTGGTCGAAGAGATGGTGGACAAGCTTTGTCGGCCGTACACCGATGAGCGTACCCCAGGGGCTGGGACCGCGGCCGCTGAAACGGTCGTACCAGTGGATAAGGCAGTCCTTGACGGCCCCCCGCTGGCGCTTAGTGTCAAGGAGGACGGCCTCCGAGACCCAGGGCGCCCCGCCGTCGCGGAAAGTGCAGCGCAGGGCCAGATGGCCGCCGGCAGCGCGCACGACGACGGCAGCGCCGACACAGGTCACTTCCCTGCCGCCGACGTAGCCCAGGGAAGCCATGACCTGGCCGACAAGGGCATGCAGCTCTTCCGGACCGTCATAAGTATAGGTCTGGACAGACATCTTACTGCGCTTCTTTCATGGCTTCCGCTTCTTTTTTCGCTTCTTCTTCGCGCTTCTTCTGGCATTCTTCGCAGTAGCCGTAGACCTTCAGCTGATGGTCGACGGTATGGAAGTGGAGGCGTTTTTCCAGAATCGTTTCCAGCGTTTCCAGGAGGTCGTCTTCACATTCCCAGACTTTACCGCAGCCCAGGCAGATAAGATGATGGTGGAAATGGCCTTCGTTATCGCGGTCGTTCAGTTCGTAGCGGCTGCAGCCGTCGTCGAAGTCGAGTTTCTTCAAAAGGTCCATCTGCGTGAAGAGGTCAAGCGTGCGGTAGACCGTCGCCAGGCCGATGTCAGGCGCTGTCTTCTTGACCATTTCAAAGACTTCTTCAGCACTCATGTGGCGGATTGGGCTTTCGACGAAGGCCCGCAGGATGATTTGACGCTGGGAGGTCATCTTGCATTTCTTAAATTTAATCTTTTCTTTCATGCGTTTCATCATGGTATCCATGATTTCTTTTTTGTTAGTTTCCATGTTGCTTCATCGCCTTTTCTCTATAGGAATTGTAAAACCATAAATGTTTGCAAATAATCTGTAAGACTGCCGTCACCGGGACGGTGAGGATCATGCCGGCTACGCCAAAGAGGGTCCCGCCGATGAGCAGGGCAATGACGATGACGACCGGGTGCAGGCTGATGACGGCACCCATGACCTGCGGCATGATGAGGTGGCTGTCGATCTGCTGGATGACGATATAAAAGATGATGACCTTCAGGGGCAGGGATAAGCTGACGGTGGCACTGAGGAGGATGGCCGGCACGGCGCCGAAAATCGGGCCGACGATGGGGATCCATTCCGTAATCGCCGCCAAAAGGCCGATGACCATGGCGTAGGGCACGCCAAGGATCCACATGCCAAAAAAGGTCAAGGTCGCTATGATGCAGCTCATCATGATCTGGCCGCGGATATAGCGGCTCAGGACGTGCTGCACTTCATGAAAGACTTCCGCCAGGTGGGCGCGGTAGCTTTCCGGGAAAATCTTGACGAAGTCTTCGACCATACTGCCGCCGTCTTTCATGAAGTAGAAGGTGATGATGGGGACGACAAAAAATTCCACCACCGTACCAGCAATGGCAAAGACGGACTGGAGCAGGTTGCTGATGCCGTCGATGCCGTAATTTCCCACTTTGACGAAGGCATCGTTGATGATTTTCTTGACCTGTTCCGGGATATAGAACTGGGTCTGCTCATTTTCAAGCTTCGAGACCAGGGCCGCCGTCTGGCTGACGAGGTCGTTGAAGTTCGCTGCCAGCAAATTGACCTGGACGATGAGCGGCTTGACGATGATGTTCGTAATGACCGTCACGATGGCGATGAGGACGACAAAGGACAGGAGAATGGCCAGATCGACGGGCAGTTTGCGGCCCGTCAGGCGCCGAATGCCTTTAATGATGCCGTCGCGGATTGGCATGAGGATGAAGGTCAGGATCAGGGAAATGACGATCGGCCAGTAGACGGCGTGGGCCGTCAGGAAGAGGGCCCCTGCCAGGATGGCCAGGGAGACGCGCAGCCAGAATTCTGCCGTTTTATAGGCGACCATGGCTTACCAGCCTCCATCCAGGAACGGATTGCCCCGCCGTTCGTCGCCGATGGACGGAGCC
>URLP01000199.1 GCA_900548635.1 uncultured Megasphaera sp. | reverse complement strand
AAGACCCAGTCTGCGGCAGCGGCCACTGCCACATCGTACCGTATTGGGCGCAAAAATTGGGAAAAGAGGATATCAACGCCTTTCAGGCCAGTAAACGCACAGGCGTCCTCTATTGCCACATGGCCGGGAAGCGATTGAAAATGGCTGGCCAAGCCGCACTTTTCTCCAAGGGCGAGCTTTTCGGCTTGCCGCATCATTACCGGAAGAGCACTTGAACGTTACTTCGTCTTGAAGACGCCTTTGACGGCGGCGTCGTAGACGGCCTGGTAGATGGCTTCATTGCTGGAGCCCGTGCCGGCGGCTTCGCGGGGCATTTTTTTGATGCTCAGGTTCTGGATGGTCTTGTCCGAGAAGAAGCAGCGGTATTTGTGCATGACCGTCATATCGAGGGCCTTCAGGTCCTGTTTGACCCAGATGTCGCAGGCGTCGCTGCGGGCATCGTATTCCAGGGAATCGGGCAGGATGTACGTGTCGATGTTCTGCGTCGATTTCAGGAGTTGCCAGTGATAGGGCTTCTGGCCGTACAGGGAGGGCTTGCCGAGCTTTTCCGCGGCGGCGTCAGCGAGGTCCTCCATCGTGCTTTCCGGGGCGATGGGGACTTTCGTGTAATTAGATCGTTCTTTCTTAAAGGAGCGCGGCACGGCACCGCTGCGGGCGTCCTTGACGGTGAGCCAGGTCGCCGTTTTTTTCGTGAAATCGACTTCGTACTGGCTGAACGTCGTGCTGCCGTCAGCGGCGATGTGCTTGCCCCAGAAGCGGGCCGTATTGTCTTTGGCCTTGTAGGTAATCTGCTCGGCGGCGATGAAATCCTTCCCCGTACTGTCAACACTCGTCCACTGCCACTGCGGCTTTGCTGCGGCTGCCGGGAAGAGGAGGGCGAAGCAGAGCAGGGCCGTTAAGAGCAGTATTTTTTTATGCATGATGATTTTTGTCAGTTTCATGGCAAACATCCTTTCTTTATCATATGTTGTCTTGTTCGCTAGCTGAAAAAATGATAACATAAAATGATAAACTTTAGAAGAAAAGGATTGGGAAAACATAAATTCTTCAGAAGAAAAAAAGGCAATGAGCCTCGCCGGCGTCATTGCCTTTAGTTTATTCGTTTGGCGTGGTTCGTTTGCCGTTGTCCAACGGCGAAGCCTTACAGTACCAGTGTCGGTGCGGCGTAGACGCGGCCCAGGAGTTCCTGGTTGAGGGCGTAGAGGCCTTTCGGGTCGCTGCCGAAGAGTTTGAATTTCTTGATCAGGTCGCTGACGTTCTTTTCTTCTTCACCCTGTTCTTTGACGAACCAGTCGAAGCACTGCATCGTGCGGTAATCGTTGTCGTCGTTGGCAGCGGCGTAGATCTTGTTGATGCAGCCCGTGATGAACTGTTCATGTTCGAGAGCGGCTTTCAGCGGCGCTTTCAAGTCTTTATATTCTTTGTCCGGTTTATCGATGGCATTGAAGGTGACGCTGACGTCGTTGTTCAGGAGATAGCGGCGCATGAGCAGGGCATGGTCCCGTTCTTCCTGTTCCTGGATTTCGAACCAGTGGGCGAAGCCGTCCAGGCCCTGGTCTTCATAGTAATTGGCGAAGTCCAGATAAAGGTAAGCCGAATAAAATTCCTGAGTAATCTGATCATTGATCATTTTCGCAACTTTTTTCGATAACATGATGAACCGACTCCTTTGGATAGTACAACTGTTAGAAATACGTACATCATTATTATAGCACTTTTTGGGTGGTTTTAAATTAAAAGCCTTCACATCAAACATCAAACCCGCAACATCAAACTTTCTTGGCCGCAATCCCATAGGGTATAGAGACGAAGAAGACGGCGCCGGCGAGGTTTCCTAATGTCGCCCAGAAGAGGTTGTAAGCGTAACCTGTGAGGCTGACGGCGGCGGGATGGGGGACGGCGAGGGCCAGGTCCATGAGGGTCATGTTGGCGATGCAGTGTTCGAAGCCGATGGTATAGAAGACGTAGAGGCACCAGAAAATCATGATCATCTTGCCCGCGTCGGAATGGCAGCGGAAGCTGCACCAGACGGCGAGGCAGACGAGCATGTTGCAGAGCATGCCGCGGAAAAAGATTTCTGCTGGCGGCAGGCTCATCTTCACGGCCGCTGCCTGGACGAGGGCCGCCG
>URLP01000198.1 GCA_900548635.1 uncultured Megasphaera sp. | reverse complement strand
GATGTCGGCAGAGCCTGTGAGTTCAGCGACGTTGCCGCCTTTGACGCTGCCGCCGTAGAGGATGGAAACGACTTCAGCCGTAGCATCATCATAGAGAGCGGCGATTTTCTTGCGGATGATGGCGCAGACTTCTTCTGCCTGAGCAGCGCTGGCCGTTTTGCCCGTGCCGATCGCCCAGATCGGTTCATAGGCGATGACGACTTTCTTGACGTCCGCTGCCGAAAGGCCGTCCAGCGCTTTTTCGATCTGGCCTTCGATCCAGGACTGCATGATGCCCTGTTCGCGCTGTTCCAGCGTTTCGCCGCAGCAGATAATCGGCGTCAGGTTGTGAGCGAGAGCGGCTTTGGCTTTCTTATTGACCGTTTCGTCCGTTTCGTTGAAGTACGTGCGGCGTTCGGAATGGCCGATGATGACGTGTGTGACGCCGATATCGACGAGCATTGCCGGCGAAACTTCACCGGTGAAGGCGCCTTTTTCTTCCCAGTGCATGTTCTGGGCGGCAACGTGGATCGGCGTGCCTTTCGTCATTTCGACAGCCATGGGCAGGTACGGGAAGACCGGAGCGATGATGACTTCCGGTTTGACGTCCTGCGGGACTTTGGCGACGAGGCCCTGAATCGTTTCTTTGGCGTCGGCTGCGAGGTGGTTCATTTTCCAGTTGCCCGCAATGATGGTCTGACGCTTATCGCTCAGGGAAACAACGCCCGGGAGCTGTTTGCCTTCGAGGTATTCCAGGGAAGCGCCGCCGCCCGTGGAGATGTGGCTGATCTTGTCGGCAAGGCCTGTCTTGTTGACAGCCGAGACGGAGTCACCGCCGCCGACGATGGAGACAGCGTCGGAATCAGCAACGGCTTTTGCGACGGCTTCCGTACCTTTGGCATAGTTTTCCATTTCAAAGACGCCCATAGGACCATTCCAGACGATGAGTTTCATGGGAGCCAGTTCTTTAGCGAAGAGTTCCTGTGTCTTCGTGCCAACGTCGAGGATCATCCAGTCTGCCGGGACAGCATCGACAGGGACGACTTTATGGTCTGCGTCGTTCTTGAATTCTGCAGCGACCATGACATCGACCGGCAGGAGCAGTTTCGTGCCCTGTTCTTTGGCCTGGTTGATGAGCTGTTTGGCCAAATCGATTTTGTCGGCTTCGACGAGGGATTTGCCGATGCCGTAGCCCTGAGCGGCCAAGAAGGTGTTGGCCATGCCGCCGCCGATGATCATGAGGTCGACTTTCGGCAGGAGGTTGGAAATGACTTCGATCTTGTCGGAAACTTTCGCACCGCCGATGATTGCTGCGAAGGGATGCGCCGGGTTATCGACAGCACCGCCGATGAAGCGGATTTCTTTTTCCAGGAGGAAGCCGGCTGCCATGGGCAGGAATTTCGTGATGCCTGCAACGGAAGCGTGGGCGCGGTGGCAGCAGCCGAAAGCGTCGTTGATGCCAACTTCAGCCAAGGAAGCGAGCTGGCGGGCGAAATCTTCGCCGTTCTTTTCTTCTTCTTTGTGGAAGCGGAGGTTTTCAAGGAGCAGGACTTCACCCGGTTTGAGGGCATCGGCCATGGCTTTCGTTTCTGCGCCGACGCAGTCCGGAGCGAATTTCACGTCGATGCCAAGAAGTTCCGACAAGCGTTTGGCAACCGGTTTCAGGGAATACTTTTCAACGACCTGTCCCTTCGGACGGCCGAGATGGCTGGCCAGGATGACGGCTGCGTGATGGTCGAGCAGATACTTGATGGTCGGCAGGGTCTTCTGGATGCGCGTGTCGTCAGTAATCTGGCAATTGTCGTCAAGGGGGACGTTGAAGTCAGCGCGGACAAAAACGCGTTTGTTTTCGACGTTTACATCGGTGATCGTTTTTTTCATGAAAGGTTCCTCCTCTTTCTTAAAGCAGTTGTATTATTTTTTCAGCCGCACCTTCATCGGTAACCAGGGTACCCGTATGGCAGGCACGCATGACGCTGACAATGGCTTCCGCCTTGCTGGCGCCGCCGGCTACGGCGATGACGTGGGGATGATATTTGATTTCCCGTAAAGAAATACCTATATTATTCGTACCGTACAGGATCTTGCCGTCCAAGCCGCAGTAGCAGCCCAGGGATTCGCCGCGGGCGCCGAGGCTGTGCAGGGCATCGCGCTGGAGCG
>URLP01000197.1 GCA_900548635.1 uncultured Megasphaera sp. | reverse complement strand
TGCCGGTCGGCTTCATCGCCGCTCTCCTCGGTGTCATCGCTGCAGAAATGTATCCGGCCATCACGCCGACGACGGCACTGCCGAAATTGATCATGTCCCTGAATCCGTGGATCGCCGGCGTCACGCTCGCGTCCCTCTGGGCTGCCGATGTCAGCACGGCCTGCAACCTGCTCCTCTCGGCTGCGACGCTCTATTCCCACGATATCCACAAACAGTTCATCGATCCGCAGATGTCCGATAAGAAGTACATGCGCGTCACGCGCCTGTCCGTCCTGCTCCTCGGTCTTCTGACGCTGGGCTTCGCCCTGACCATCAGCGGCATCATCGCTACTCTCATGGCCGGCCTTTCCCTGATGACGGCTTTCGCCGTGATCATCGTCATGACCATGTACGCACCGAAGTACTGCGCGAAACAGGCTGCATTCTGGACCATCCTCGCTTCGATCATCGTCCTCGTCGCCTGGATGCTCATCCCGGCCGTCCGCATCCTGCCGCACGTCATCTACGCCGAATGGCTCGTCTGCGGCGTCACCTTCTGCGGCATCAGCCTCGTCTCGAAGAAAGCCATCTCCACAGAAGGCCTCATCGAAGAAGCAAGCCGCGTACCCGCTCAACATTAAACCCGCAACGTCAAACAACCAAAAAGATTGTCACATGATGATAAAAATCGTCGTGTGGCAATTTTTTTTGCCCCTACGCTGGAAACGGTCACGCCGAACGCAAGGCGGGCCGCCGATTAGGGCGGCCCCTACGGGTTTTCCCGGACTGCGGACTGCCAACTGCGAACTGCGGCGCCGCAGGCGCCTTACCCCCACAAGGCATTTCCCAATGCATAACCCAGCCAGCAGCAGACGAAGCCGCCGATGACGTTGAAAGAAAAGTAGGCCAGGGCCGGCACGACGGCACCGGTGCGGACGAAGGTCAATAGTTCCATGTTGTACGTCGAGAAGGTCGTGAAGCCGCCGAGGATGCCCGTGACGAAAAAGAGCTTCACGACCGGCGGCAGGTCCGTGCTTTCCGAGAAGAAGACGAAGAGCAGGCCGATGCAGAAAGAGCCGATGACGTTGGCCAGAATCGTGCCGTACGGGAAGAAGGCACCGCCGTGCAGATTGGCCAGCTCTGTGAGGAGATAGCGGCAGGCCGCACCGAGGGCGCCGCCGAGGGCGACGAAAAGAACTTTTTCCATGTGAGTACTCCTTTACATAATAAGGTATATAATAATATATAAGAATACCACGCAGAATGCGGCCGTGCAAGACACTGGCCCGAACGGAGATTCTGTGATACAATATAGATTACTATGGCGCTAGGGGCGCCAGGCGCATCGATGAACGACGAACGACCTACGATGAACGATTTTTACAACAGGAGGACACATGAGCTGGCAGGTAGAGAAAGCACTGGATGAACTGATGGCTGAGGAAACGGGGGCTGTGCGCTATCCTTTCGGGACGCGGCACGCCATGGCCATCTGCTATCCCAATACGTATGACGTGGCCATGAGCAATCTGGGCATGCAGATCATATACCGCGAAGTGAACCGCCGCGAAGACTGGCTCTGCGAACGGGCTTTCCTGCCGGACAAGGAGCTGATGAAGGTCTTCGAAAAGACGAAGGAACCCATCATTTCCCTGGAAAACCGGCGGCCCCTTTCGGATTTCGAGATTCTCGGCCTGTCCGTCAGCTTCGAGATGGACTATTTCAATGTGCCGACGATCCTCGAAATGGGGCGCATCCCGGTCCTCGCTAAAGACCGCGAGGATGACGATACGCTCGTCGTCATGGGCGGGCCTGTGGCCTTTTTCAATGCCGAACCGCTCTCGCCCTTTGTCGACGTGGTCATGGTCGGCGAAGGAGAACACTTCATCCACCAGTTCCTCGACGCCTACCACGAAGGGAAGGCCCAAAAGCTTCACCGCCACGACCTGCTGCGCTTCCTGGCTATTCACGTGCCGGGCATCTACGTGCCGTCTTTGTACCGCCACGAATACGATGACGACGGCCATCTGGCGCGCATCGTCCCGGAAGAGGGCATCCCGGCCAAGGTCGAACGCCAGTGGCATGAACTGGACCAGCCGGCAGAAACGGTCATCGCCACGCCGAACACGGAATTCGGCGCCATGTACCTCATCGAGATCGCCCGCGGCTGC
>URLP01000196.1 GCA_900548635.1 uncultured Megasphaera sp. | reverse complement strand
CTTCGATTTCGAGGGACTGTGTAAGGGGCTTTTGGACAGCCCTTTGAGAATAAGGATATCCTGACAGCTAACTCCTTTGGAATAGGCTGTCAGGCGTTAGTCCATGTATCAAACTTCTCAAGAATCTCCCGCTTCTATAAGCGGGAGAGGTTCAACATGGTAAAAGATATTGTACGCGACGTTATTTTTTTTAGGACGGAAATCGGAAGCAGCGACGAAGGCGGATCTGCCGGTCGTCAAGAATCTGCAGGAAGGGGAAATTTTATGCTAAAATCGTTTGAATTCGGAAATCCCAGGGCGCAGCACGTCCTCATCCAGTTGATCGACGACCACGACTTAGCCGGGATGGAAAAGGAAATCACGGCCATCCGGGCGGCGACGGACGTCGATTTCCGCCTCCTGGCCCTGCAGGTCGCAGACTGGAACCGGGATTTGTCGCCCTGGCCGGCGCCGCCGGTCTTTGGCAAAGTGCCCTTTGGTAACGGCGCCAAAGAAACGCTGCAGGAAGTGCTGACCTTTACGGCAGATCCTGCGAAGAAATATTATCTCGGCGGCTATTCCCTGGCCGGTCTCTTTGCCCTTTGGGCGGCCTGTGAAAGCGCCGTTTTCCGGGGCATCGCGGCGGCCTCGCCGTCGGTCTGGTTCCCGGCCTTCTGCGACTATCTGAAAGAAAAAACTTTCCAGAGCCCGTGCGTCTACCTGAGCCTCGGCGACAAGGAAAAGAAGACGCGCAATCCCGTCATGGCCAGCGTCGAAGACCGCATCCGCGACGTCTTTGACCTATTCCAGGGGCGGAATCTAACATGTACACTGGAATGGAACAAAGGGAATCATTTCCAGGACAACGACATCCGTACGGCCAAGGCCTTTGCCTGGGTCTTGGAACAGACGAGGGGGAATGAATGAGCGACGTGAATTTTTCGGTCCACGATAAACGCCAAACGAACCACGAAATGCCCTGTCGATGATGCGACAGGGCATTTCTTTTGCTATAATAGGTGCATAGTAAGGAAAGGATAGTGTTTAGTGATGATGGATCAGGAACAACTGGTACAGCGGTTTTTGAAATATATTTCTTTTGATACTCAGTCGGATGAAGACAATGATGCGGTCTGCCCGAGTACGCCCGGGCAGCTGGTCTTTGCCAGGGCCCTGGCGCAGGAGCTGCGCGATATCGGTCTCCGCGACGTGAGCCTTGACGAGCACGGCTACATCATGGCGACGCTGCCGGCTAACGGTGTCTCCGGGGCGACGGTGGGCTTCATTTCCCATCTCGATACGGCGCCCGATGCCTCCGGTAAGGGCATCAAGCCGAAAATCGTCCGCTATTATGACGGAAAAGACATCGTCCTCAACGAAAAGGAAAATATCGTCTTTTCGACGAAGGCCTTTCCGGAAGTCCTGAAATATAAAGGCCAGGACATCATCTTCACGGACGGTACGACCCTCCTCGGTGCCGATGACAAGGCCGGCGTCACGGCCATCGTCAGTGCCATGGAATATTTCGTCAATCATCCGGAAGTGAAGCACGGTGCCGTGCGCATCGGCTTTACGCCGGATGAAGAAACGGGCCGCAGTGCCCTCTTGTTCGACGTCAAAAAGTTTGCCGCCGACTTTGCCTATACCGTCGACGGCGATGAAATCGGCGGCCTGGAATATGAAAACTTCAACGCTGCCAATCCGGTCATCACTTTCCACGGCCGCAGCGTCCACACGGGCGACGCCAAGGGTAAGATGATAAATGCCCTCAGCCTGGCGGCAGAATGGCAGATGTGCCTGCCGGCCGGGGAAAAGCCGGAATATACAGAAGGCCGCGAAGGCTTCTTCCACGTCTACAAACTGGACGGCGACGTCGAAACGTGCACCATGCACATGCTCGTCCGCGACCACGACAAAGCGCACTTTGAACAGCGCAAGGCCCTGCTGCGGCAGATGGCGGCTTTCTTCAATGAAAAATACGGCGCCGGCACGGTCGAAGTGACGCCGCACGACGTCTACTACAACATGCTGGAAAAAATCCAGGACGGCCACATGGATATCGTCGACCTGGCCAAAGAAGCCATGCAGGCGGCCGGCGTCACGCCTAGAATTTCACCGATCCGCGGCGGCACAGACGGCGCCCAGCTCTCGTTCCGTGGCCTGCCCTGCCCGAACCTCTTCACA
>URLP01000195.1 GCA_900548635.1 uncultured Megasphaera sp. | reverse complement strand
GGATCAGCCGCAGCAGGCGGGGGAGTCCCAGGGCGTTGAAGACGGGCCGGTCAATCCTGTTTTTCAGGCCGTCCTGGAAGGGGAAAAGGATGCCGTCGTATCCCTGGCCCAGGCCGAACTGGCCAAGGGCATGGCACCGGATGCAGTCATCAACGACCTGCTCATCCCGGCCATTACGAAAGTCGGCGATTTGTACGATAAACAGGTCTACTTCCTGCCCCAGCTGATTGCCAGCGCCAACACCATGGAAACGGCCATTGCCTATTTGGAACCGCTCATCAAGAAGGAACCGGGCCAGCAGGATATGGCGACCATCGTCATCGCCACCGTCGAAGGCGACGTCCACGATATCGGCAAGAACCTCGTCGGCCTCATGCTGCGCAACTACGGCTACAAGGTCATCGACCTCGGCAAAGACGTGCCGGCCGGGAAAATCATCGAAACGGCCCTGCGCGAAAAGGCATCCGTCGTCGGTCTCTCGGCCCTGATGACGACGACGATGATGCACATGAAGGATGTCGTCGCCGAAGCGGCGGACAAGCATTACGGCGGCAAGATCATCATCGGCGGCGCGGCCGTCACGCCGAGCTTCTCCGATGAAATCGGCGCCGACGGCTATTCCAAGGATGCGGCAGAGTGCGTCAAGCTCGTCAGCCGCCTCTTATCGTAAAAAAAGGGGGAATCACTATGCCACAGTATCGCTGGGCGACGCTCGGCTGCGGCGTCATCGGCAATGAGCTGGCCCAGGCGATGCAGGACCTGGGCGGGAGTTTGTACAGTGTCGGTAACCGGACTCATGAGAAGGCCCTGACTTTTGCTGAAAAATACGGCATCTCCAAGGTCTACGACAGGCCAGAGGATATCTTTGCCGATCCCGATGTCGATATCGTCTATATCTCGACGCCCCACAATACGCACATCCGCTATCTCCTGCCGGCGCTGACAGCCGGCAAGCACGTGCTCTGCGAAAAATCCATCACCCTGAACAGCCGGGAACTGAATCAGGCCCGGCGCTGTGCTCGGGAACACGGCGTCGTCCTGGCCGAAGCTATGACTTTGTATCACATGCCGGTTTATAAGCAGCTTGCCGAGCTTATCCACTCCGGGACCCTGGGGCCGCTGCGGTTCATCCAGATGAATTTCGGCAGTTATAAAGACTATGACATGACGAACCGCTTCTTCAACCGCTCTCTGGCTGGCGGGGCCCTCCTCGATATCGGCGTCTATGCCTTGTCTTTCGTCCGCTATTTCATGAGTTGTCAGCCCGACCAGATTGCGTCACAGGTCCGGCTGGCGCCGACCGGCGTCGATGAACAGGCGGGCATCCTCTTGCAGAACCGGGAAGGGGAAATGGCGACGATTTCCTTATCGCTCCACGCTAAGCAGCCGAAAAGGGGCATGGCCGCTTTTGACAAGGGGTATATCGAAATCTACGACTATCCCCGGACGGATACGGCGACGATCACCTATACGGCCGATGGCCGCCAGCAGGTCCTGAAGGCCGGCAGCCAGGCCAAGGCCCTGCAATACGAAATCGTGGATATGGAAAAGGCCGTCGCTAAGGGCACGACGATGTATGAAGACTATACGAAGGATGTCATGGACCTGATGACGGCCATCCGTGCCCGGTGGGGTCTGACCTATCCGGAAGAAGAACAGGGATAGTTTTTAGTTTGTAGTTTGTAGTTTCGTTTGCAGTGGGGTTGATGAGGGGAGTGTCTGTATGAATATTCATTTTGCGCCGGCCGATACGTTTTGGCTCTTATTTACATCGGCGCTGATTTTCTTTATGCAGCCTGGTTTTGCTATGCTTGAAGCCGGGCTGACGCGGGCCAAGAATGCTGGCAATATCGTCATGAAGAATCTCATGGATTTTGCCCTGGGAACGCTGGCCTTCTGGGCCGTCGGCTTTGGCCTGATGTTTGGTAGCGACATCGACGGTCTGATTGGCATGCCGGATCTTTTTTCCCAGCATCTGACCGTCGGCAGCGGGGCGACGTATCCAATCCTGGCTTTCGTCCTCTTCCAGACCGTATGCTGTGTCATTGCGGCGACGATCGTCTCCGGGGCGATGGCGGAACGTTCGAAGTTTTCTGCTTACTGCATCGCGTCAGTGCTCATTAGTCTGTTCGTTTATCCTATCGTCGGCCATTGGATTTGGGGCGGCGGCTGGCTG
>URLP01000194.1 GCA_900548635.1 uncultured Megasphaera sp. | reverse complement strand
GAAGCACGAATCGCCGCTGCACGGGTCGCCGGCGTAGAAGAGACCTTTCTTTTCGGCCGCTTCCTGCAGGTCCGACGTGCGCACGCCCGGTTCGACGACGGCGTAGAGACCGTCTTCATTGATTTCCAGGATTTTGTTCATCTTTTCGAGTGAGAGGACGATGCCGCCGTATTCCGGTACGGCGCCGCAGGCCAGGCCCGTACCGGCCCCGCGGGGGACGACAGGGAAGCGGCAGGCATTGGCCAGCTTGATGACGGCGCTGACCTGCTGGGCTGTTTCGGCGAAGACGACGGCTTCCGGCATGTGGTGGTAGGCCGGGTCCGTCACTTCATCGTGAGAATAAGGCTGCATGGCTTCTTTATCGGTGACGACGTTCTTCGGGCCGACGATGGCCTTCAATTTTTCCAGGACTTCTGTCGTGATTTTTTCATAATGCATAAGTGGTTCCCCCTCGGAATAAGTTACAATAATAAATAGTGTGCCTTTATTATATATAAAGTGACGCCGTTTTAAAAGGAATTTCAGAAAAAAACTTTATCTTGCCGCCAAAGCACGGTATACTATAAGGTAAGACTTTTTCAGTCTCTTCCATTCTAGAAAGGGTGATTCGGTGGAAAACAAGCAGTATCGCCAGCCTGTACGCAGGAAACGGCGCCGCAAAGCTCCCAAAAAGCGCCGTCCGGGGCTGCTCATCCGGCTGCGGCAGCTGAGCTGGTACAATCTTTTTCTCATCGCCATCGTCATCGTCGGCTGTTACCTCGTCGGCGTCCGGCTCTACCGGCTCTGGCAGATCCATGACGATATGAATCAGACGCTGCAGCAGGAACAAACGCTGCGGGATGAAAATCTCCGCCTCCGGGAACGGCGGGATAAGCTGAATGACCCTGAGGAAATCTCGAAAGAGGCACGGCAGCAGTTTGGCCTGGCCAAGCCCGGTGAAATCCCTTATAAGCCGTGATTCATCTTGAATTTTTTGGCAATTATGAGTATAATGACCATATACGTTTAGCAGCAATGCTGATATTACAAGGAGGAAATCAAAACAGCATGACAATTGAAGTAGGCAGTGTGATGGAAGGTACCGTTACAGGAATCACAAAATTTGGCGCATTCGTAGAACTTCCGGACAAGAAAGTAGGTCTCGTACATATTTCTGAAGTCGCTAATGAATATGTCAAGGATGTAAATGATTTTTTGAAAGTTCGAGATAAGGTCAACGTCAAAGTGTTGTCTGTCGACGATAAGGGAAAAATCGCCCTGTCTATCAAACAGACGCAGCCGGCGCCGGCAAAGAAGGAATTCCGTCCGAAACGCGATTTCCGGCAGAAACATGAATTCCGCCAGCACAACGGCTTTGATTCGCGCCGCTCGTCGGGTTCGCTGTCTTTTGAAGACCGGCTCAGCAAGTTCCTGAAGGAAAGCGATGAACGCCTGATGGACCTGAAGCGCAATACGGAATCGAAACGCGGCGGCCGCGGTGCTCGCCATGCTGATTAGTATTGAATAGCGGAGTGCAGGAAAAGGGGCTGTCGCATAAAGGTTTCGGCCGTTATGCACAGTCCCTTTTGTTTTATTGTTTGAAAGGAGCATTTATGAAGTCTCAGAAATATGCTGTCATCGACATTGGCTCCAACTCCCTGCGCCTGATGACGGGTTGGCAGGAAGTGCCCGGCACGTGGATCTTTTCGCCGAAAGAACTGGCGACGACGCGCCTGGGAAAAGATATCGATGAAACGCATCATTTGTCGCCCCAGGGGATGGAAGCCTCTTTTGCCGCCATGGCCGGTTGGCAGAAACAGCTTAAAGGCGTGCCGGTCTGCGCCGTCGCGACCAGCGCCGTTCGCGAAGCCGTCGACGGTCAGGCCTTCCTGGCCGAAGTGCGGGCCCGTTTCGGCTGGCACTGCCGGGCCATTTCGGGCCTTGAAGAAGCGTCCCTCAGCTTTACCGGCGCGACGTCAGCCCTTGATGCGGATATAACGGCAGGTGTCATCGACATCGGCGGCGGCAGCAGTGAAGTAGCCGTCGGCCGGGGAGGGGAACTCTTCTGGTCCCACAGCTATCCTATGGGGGCCGTCCGCTTCACGCAGGGCGAAATGATGAGCTCTCAGGACGCAGCACATCTCGAAGGCCGCTGCCGCCGGGAATGGCTGCCCATGAAAATCAAGCCGGAACTGCTCATCGGCGTCGGCGGCACGTTGACGACGCTG
>URLP01000193.1 GCA_900548635.1 uncultured Megasphaera sp. | reverse complement strand
CATCGTCTATCTCTTCGGTCAGGCGCGCATCTTCTTCGCCGTCTCCCGCGACGGTCTCCTGCCGGCAAGCATCGGCAAGATCCATCCGAAATACCATACGCCATACCTGGTCACGATCATCGGCTCCGTAACGATTGCCATCATCGCCGGCTTCGTACCGCTGATGCACATCGTCGAACTGTCGAACACAGGTGTCCTCGCCGTCTTCCTCCTGAACTTCATCAGTCTCTGGCACATGCGCCGCAAACACCCGGAAGCACCGCGCAAATTCCACTGCCCCTGTCTCCCTGTCGTCGCCGTCGTCGGCGTCATCGTCTGCGGTTACCTGATTTACGCCCTCTCCACCCTGACCCATCTCCTCTTCTTAGGCTGGATGGTCCTGGGCCTCATCATCTACTTCGCCTACAGCAGCAAGCACAGCATGTGCAGTAAAGAGCAGTAAAGTGAATTAAAGGGATTGTCCCATGACAGCTTCATGGGACAATCCCTTTTTTACATCAAACCTCAAACTTCAAACCATACTATCTCTTAATCCCGAAGGCCTGGAAGCCTAAGTAGCTTCCTTTGCCGCGGAGTTCGTCTTCAATCTGGAGGAGGCGGTTGTATTTGGCCACGCGTTCGCTGCGGTTCGGTGCACCGCTCTTAATCTGTGCCGTGTTCAGGGCGACGGCCAGGTCCGCAATGGACGTATCTTCTGTTTCACCGGAACGGTGGGAAACGATGGCCCGGTAGCCGGCACGGTGTGCCATCTTGATGGCTTCCAGTGTTTCCGAAACGGAACCGATCTGGTTGAGCTTGATGAGGATAGCGTTGCCCGCACCCATTTCAATGCCTTTGGCGAGGCGCTTCGTATTGGTGACGAAGAGGTCATCGCCGACGAGCTGTACGCGCTGGCCCAGGGCTTTCGTCAAGGCCGTCCAGCCTTCCCAGTCTTCTTCATCCAAACCGTCTTCGATGGAGTAAATCGGATAGGCTTCGGAAAGCTTCTGCCAATGGGCGATGAGTTCGTCCGTCGTGAAGGTCTTGCCGCATTTCGGCAGGACATAGACACCTTTCTTCGGGCCCTTCCATTCGCTGGCAGCGGCATCGAGGGCGAGGACAAAATCTTTGCCCGGTACATAGCCGGCAGATTCGATGGCTTTCAGGATGTACTGGATGGCTTCTTCGTCGCTGGCAAGGTTCGGTGCAAAGCCGCCTTCATCGCCGACGGACGTAGCCAAGCCGTTCTTCTTCAAGAGGGCTGCCAATTCATGGTAGACTTCCGAGCACCAGCGCAGGCCTTCGCGGAAGGACGGAGCGCCGGCCGGCATGATCATGAATTCCTGGACGTCGACCGTGTTGGCCGCATGGGCGCCGCCGTTGAGGATGTTCATCATCGGCACGGGCAGGGTGCTGCCGTTGGCGCCGCCGAGGAAACGGTAAAGAGGGATATCCAGAGAAGCTGCTGCTGCATGGGCCGCAGCCAGGGAAACAGCCAGAATAGCATTGGCACCGAGATGCGATTTATCCGGCGTGCCGTCGGCATTGATCATCAGGCTGTCGATGCCGTACGTATCGAAAGGATCCTGACCGCGCAGGACATCCTGCAGGACCGTATTGACATTTTCTACGGCTTTGGCGACGCCTTTGCCACCAAAACGGTCTTTATCGCCGTCGCGCAGTTCCAAGGCTTCGAACTGGCCCGTCGAAGCACCGCTCGGAGCGGCACTGCGGCCCAAGGTGCCATCGGACAAAAGGACATCGGCCTGGACCGTAGGATTGCCGCGGGAATCAAGAATTTCCCGGCCGACGACTTTTTCAATGCGAATATCTTTCATAATAACGCCTCCTAGATATACTTTCGTTTTATATTCCATACTATACAAAGCAGTATTTTTCACGCCTTATTATATAATACTTTACTATTTTTGTATAGTATTTTGTAATAATTTTATCATTATAAAATAAGCGCCCACGACCCACGCCAAACGAATCACGCCAAATGCAAAGAAGCACTGGATTTCTCCAGTGCTTCTCTGTGTTCTTTAATCAGCGGCTTCCTATCCTCCCAGGGGGCCTCCCCCCAAGTACTTTCGGCGTTTGCGGGCTTAACTGCTGTGTTCGGCATGGGAACAGGTGGATCCCCGCAGCTATCGCCACTGAATTATCTTGTTTCAGGATTCGTATCCTGACAACTGCACAAAAATGTTTTTTACTTAACGGACCAGGGATCTGTTTAGAGACCCCCCTACTTTAGACAAGTCCTCGGTCTATTAGTACCGGTCCGCTCCGTACATCGCTGTACTT
>URLP01000192.1 GCA_900548635.1 uncultured Megasphaera sp. | reverse complement strand
TAGGGGCGGCCCTATCGGCCGCCCGCTTCGGAACCGATGGCACAGGCCGTAATCATGATAATGGCACCGGCCACGGCCGCGGTACGCATTCGGGCTCCGGCTCGGGCGGCGGTCATGCCGGCGGCATTACGGTGCCCGATGTCCTAGCGGATTTCCTTGACCGCATCCGGGAAGACCTGCCTGTGAAGTTATCGGAAGCCAGAAATACATCCCAGCCCGACACCTCACAGCCTGCGGCAGTTCCCGATGAAACGCCGCCCGAAGTACCGCCCAGGCAGAGCAATACGACGGTCATCACGGCGCAGGAGATGGATTCTCATCACGATGTGACGGTCCAGGATGCCCTGCAGCGCGTGACGGGCGTGACGGTCAATGAAATGGTGCCCGGTGTCTCGTCGTATGTGAAATTGAACGGCGATGACCGCGTCCTGATCCTCGTCGACGGCCAGAGTCTGGCCAACGCCCAGGGTTCCGGCTACGGCCGGGGCAGCGTCGATTTGACGACCCTCCCCGGCGTCGGTGCCATCGACCACATCGAGGTCACCAAGGGGAGCGGCTCTGTGCGCTACGGTAGCGGTGCCGTCGGCGGCGTAATCAATATTGTCACCAAGAAAGGGAACCGCAATGAATCGTCCCTCGATGCCTACACGGGCTCCTGGGGCAGTCACGGCCTGACCCTGACCAACGAAGGGCGGGCCGGGAAGACGAGCTGGCTCTTGAACGGCAGTATCAGGGAACGCCAGTATTTCGGCTTTCCCAACGGCATGCCGACGGACAGCAGCCATGCGGACTACCATGATGCGTCGGCCTTCCTGCGTATCAATCAGGAACTGAATGGCCACAACAGCCTGACTTTCGAAACGTCGCATGACGATTTCCACGGTCACAGCGCGACCTTCTGGGCCCGCGGTTGGTACCGCAAAGCAGGTTTTTATAAAGGCAAGTACTCTGAGGAAAAAGCAATTACTGAGGCCGAAGCCAAGCGTACGCCAAAAGACAAGCTCGTTGACCGCCGTGAGGACTATTGGTATCCTAATAAAAACAAGGTCGTCGAACGGCTGATCAATAATTATAGCCTGACCTGGAAATTCCAGACCGATAAGGACACGCCGGGCTTTTTGCGCTATTTCAACGATTACCAGCGGACGTACTGGAAGAATCATTATTTCACCCGCAGCCAGGGCCTGGAATGGCAGAACAACTGGCAGCTCGGGCCTCATCAGCACCTGACGGCCGGCGCCGAATGGACGGAAGATATGGGCACGAACTACGAAGCGAATTATATCGACAAGAAGCGCCACAACCAGGCGCTTTACGCAGAAGACGCCCTGACCTTCGGCAAGTTCACCGTTACGCCGGGCCTTCGCTGGGACGACAACAGCACCTTCGGCGCCCACCAGACGCCGCGCCTGGCCATGAACTACAAGGCCAATAAGGATTTCAACGTCTATGCCTCCTGGGGCCGCGTCTTCTCGCCGCCGCGTCTGAACGACCAGTTCTACATTACTTCTACGTCGCACGGCAATGAGAACCTGCAGCCGGAAGAAGGCTATACTCAGACCCTGGGTTTCCAGTATCAGGCCGGGTCCAAGACGAGCCTCGAAGGCAGCATTTTCCACAGCAATCTGGAAAATGTCATCCGCTGGAACCATACGTCAAGCTATTCGGAAGCAGAAAATCTCAATGAAGAAGACAAGCGCGGCGTTGAACTGACGTGGAAGCAGAAGGTCAACGACCATTGGGACTACGAAGCGGGTTATTCCTATATCCGCACGCAGGTGGACCAGGGCAAGGGCCTGGCTTTCGACACGACGTACAACCAGCCGAACGGCTACCACGCCGGCGTCCACTATAAGAGCGGCAAGTGACATGACAGCCGGCACGGGCCGCAACGACACGTATTACCGCAACAATTCCTATGTCGTCTGGAATGCCAGCGCTTCCTACGCGCCGGACAAGACGACGACCATTTACGCCCGCGTCAACAATTTCAACGATGAAGGCTACGATTTATATCATAATTATCCCGCTGCCGGCCGCAACTGGCAGATCGGCGTGAAAAAGAAATTTTAGGAGGTCCTTGTGATGAAAAAATTTTGTCTCCTCATCCTCAGTCTGTGCTGCCTCGTCGTCCTGGCCGGCTGCTCGCCCCAGAACGCGGCGACCCAGAAGGGGAGCGGCTCCGCTTATGCCGTCCTGACGGATGATCTGGGCCGTCAGGTGACGCTTGAAAAGAAACCCCAGCGTGTCGTCGCCCTTTCGACGTCGCTCGTCAATTTTGCTGACGCTGTCGACGGCGA
>URLP01000191.1 GCA_900548635.1 uncultured Megasphaera sp. | reverse complement strand
GCCGTCGACGTCGAGCTGGGCCGCCAGTTCGCCGTATTCTTCGGCCGTGCCGGCAGAGATGTTGACGATGAGCGGCGTCTGCGTGGCCTGCGTCACTTTCGGCAGGATGTCCCGTTTAAAGACGGCGACGCCCGGGTTTTCCAGGCCGATGCAGTTGAGCATGCCCGCTGGCGTTTCGGCGATGCGCACGCCCGGGTTGCCCGCGCGCGGCTGGGGCGTGATGCCTTTGGAGATAATGGCCCCGACTTTATCGAGGTCAAGGAAATCGCTGTATTCGACACCGAAGCCAAAGGTACCCGATGCGCCCATGACCGGCGTCTTCATGGGGATCCCGGCAAATTCTACGGCAATGTGTTCCATTAGAATACCTCCTTCGCGTCAAATACGGGCCCGTCGGCACAGACTTTGTAGCGCTTGCCGTCGAGCTTGCTTTCAAAGGTGCAGCCCAGGCAGACGCCGATGCCGCAGGCCATGCGTTTTTCCATCGAGACTTCACAGGCGATGCCGGCTTTGGCCGAAGCCTCAGCGATGGTCTTCATCATCACGGTCGGGCCGCAGACGGAAACGCGGTCGATGGGCTGGTCCTTAAAAATCTGCGGCAGGGCGTCGACGGCAAAGCCTTTAATGCCTTTCGAGCCGTCGTCGGTGGTGATGTAGATCTTGTCGGCATAGGGTTCAAAGAACTTCGTCCAGAACGTTTCGGCTGCGCTCTTGCCGGCGACGAGTACGACGGGATGGTCCAGTCTCTTAGCCAGGAAAATGAGCGGTGCCAGGCCGACGCCGCCGCCGGCGAGGAGTACGTTGCCCGGCGTGGTCGTGAAGGTCCCTTCACCGAGGGGGCCTTCGACGTTCAGTGTATCGCCCGGACGGAGCTGCTGCATTTCGGCCGTGCCCTTGCCGACGCGGCGGTAAATGATGGTCACCTTGCCCGTTGCCGGATCGGCGTCGACGATGCCGAAGGGACGGCGCAGGAATGTCTGCCCTCCGTCGCAGTGGACATTGACGAACTGCCCGGGCTGTGCTTCTGCGGCAATCTGCGGTGCCGTGAAGACCATTTCCCAGACGTCCGGGATTATGGCTTCATTGCGGACGACCGCTGCCATTTCCAAAAATTTCTTCACCCTTCCATCATCCTTCCTCTTTTTAAATGAAATCACTTTATTGTACCATATTTTGCGCGTTTCTTGCTGATTTCACTACGCATTTTTTCGATATTTTCCCTGAAGGCCTCCGGCATCTGCATGGCCATGCGCGTGTAGAGGACGTCGCCGATGGCCATGTGGATGAGGCGCGACGCACCGGCTTCGGACATGTAGCGGACTTCGCGGCCCATGCCGCAGAGGCAGTAGTCCGAGAGGTCTGCCAGGGGCGAACGGCGGTGGCTGGTGATGGAGATAATCTTGGCGCCGCTTTTTTTCGCCGCTTCCACGGACTGGAGGAGCTCTTTCGAGGCGCCGCTGTGGGAGATGGCGATGACCGCATCGTCTTTGGTAAGGAGCGCCGCCGCCGTGACCTGCATGTGCGAATCGGCGTATTCCCGGATGGCAAGGCCGAGGCGCAGGAAGCGCGTCACGATGTCCGTGCAGACCGTAGCCGAGTTGCCGAAGCCAAAGACGTAGATGCGCCGCGCTTTAAGGAGCGCCGCTGCGGCCTGATCGAGCGCTTCGTAGTCGAGGAGGCTGAGCGTGTCCTGCAGGCCTTCTGAAAGGTTGGCGAAGACCTTTTCGGCTACGTCCCGGCCCGTGTCGCCGGCCTTGATGTCGTGGAATTCTTTCGCCTGGCCTGCCGAGAGGTCGCCGGCCAGCATCAGCTTCAGGTCCTTGAGGCCGCTGCAGCCCAATTTCTTGCAGAAGCGGGAAATGGTGATCTCCGAGCTCTGCGTGTGCCCTGCCAGGCCCGATACGGTCTCGTCCCTGATTTCTTCGGCGTGAGACGCGATATAATCGGCAATACGGCGCTCTGACTTGGTCAGACCGCCGTATACACTGCGCAGGACGGGAAATCGCTGGATCGCTTCTTCCATAGTTATCCCTCCTACTTTTCTGTATGCACTTTTATTTTACCCTACAAAGAGGTCGAGGACAAGGACGCCGGCCAGGCCCATGACGGCGATGATCGTTTCCAGGGCGCACCAGGTGCGGACCGTCTGTTTGACCGTGAGGCCGAAGAATTCTTTGAAGAGCCAGAAACCGGGGTCGTTCGGCGGGCTGAAGATGAGCGAGCCTGCGCCGGTGGCGAGGACCATCAGTTCCGGATTGGCACCGGTGACGGCGCAGATCGGCGCTGCGATGCCGCCGGCCGTC
>URLP01000190.1 GCA_900548635.1 uncultured Megasphaera sp. | reverse complement strand
CGTCAATATTTCCGGCGGCCAGCGCCAGCGCATCGCCATTGCCCGGGCCATCCTCAAGAACCCGCGCATCCTCATCCTCGACGAAGCGACGTCGGCCCTCGATACGGAGAGCGAAAAGATTGTCCAGGCTGCCTTGGACCGCCTCATGCAGGGCCGTACGGCCATCGTCATCGCCCACCGCCTGAGCACGGTCCGCAATGCCGACAACATCGTCGTCATCGACCACGGCCGCATCGTCGAAGAAGGCACGCATGATGAACTGCTGGCCAAAGAAGGCCTCTACGCTCATCTTTATGCTGTCCAGTTCAATGATCTCGAAGAAGCTGTGTCAGAAGGTTGATGGACATGAAGAATCTGAAATCTCATCCCATGTACTGGCTCTACAACATCCTTCTCCTCGTCTATTGGGCGACGCTCATCCCCATGCTCATTTACCGCCTCATCCGGGAAGAAGGCTTTTACCAGCGCATCAAACAGAGTATCGGCTTTTTGCCGGAAGAACTGAAAAATAAAATCGCAAACCGCCACGCTATCTGGGTCCATGCGGCGTCTGTCGGGGAAATCGTCGCGGCCAGCCCGATCGTGCGGGAAATGCGCAAGACCCATCCCGACGAAGTGATCATCGTCTCTGTCGTCACGGCGACGGGCTTCCGCATGGCCCATCAGATCATCAAGGGCGCTGACGGCATCCTCTATTTCCCCCTCGACCTGCCGTACCTGACGAACCGTATCCTGACCATCGTCAATCCTCAGGCCATCGTTCTCGTGGAAACGGAAATCTGGCCGAATTTCCTGCGCATCGCTGCGGACAAGCACATCCCCGTGATGATGATGAACGGCCGCATCAGCCAGCGCAGCGCCGTCCGCTACCGCATGATCACCTTCTTCACGCGCCGCGTCCTCTCGACGATCCGCATGTTCTGCATGCAGAGCCGCATCGACGCCCAGTACATCATCGACATCGGTGCCGATCCCAACAAGGTCATCGTCACGGGCAACACGAAGTACGACCAGACTTACGGCATCGTCACGGAAGAAGAAAAGAAGCGCTTCCTCCACGAACTGGGCTTTGCCGAAGGGACGTACCCAATCATGATTGCCGGCAGTACCCACAAAGGGGAGAACGGTTCGGTCTATAAGGCGTTTGTCAAGATTAAAGAGCATTTCCCGGACGCCAAACTGATCATCGCGCCGCGCTACATCTACCAGGCAGACCTCATCGTCGACGAAGGCATCAAACACGGCATCAGCATGGTCAAGCGCAGCGATATGAAAGCCGGCAAGCCCGTGAAAGCCGGCTATGACGGCGTCGTCCTCGATACCATCGGCGAACTGGGCCGCGTCTACAGTTTAGGCGACCTGATCTTCGTCGGCGGCAGCCTGGCCCATATCGGCGGCCATAATATCCTCGAACCGGCGGCACACGGCAAACCCATCGTCGTCGGCCCGAATATGTTTAATTTCGTGGAAATCTTTGATCTCCTCAGCAGCCGTGGCGCCTGCGTCATGGTCAAGAATGAAAAGGATTTCATCGATACCTGCCTGGATATCCTCATCCACCCGGACAAAGCGGAAGCCATGAAGCGCAGCTGCATCGAAGTCGTCCAGGAAAACCAGGGGGCGACGCGCAAGAATCTGGAACAGCTGCAGAAGATGCTCGATGACGTCCGCGCCGGGAGGTGAGACTATGTCCTTAGCAACGAGTGCCGTTGCCTATTTCCACTACCTGACGGGCAGCCGGCGTCATCATTTCTGGGACTGGCCGGCTCTGGCTCTCTTAAGCGGTGCGTCCTGGCTCTACGGAAAAGGCGTAGCGGCGAAGTACCGTTCCTTTGAAAAGCACCCGGAACGGCAGGAACACGTGCCGGCCGTGGTCATCAGCTTGGGCAACATCACCGTCGGCGGCACGGGCAAGACGCCGACGGCCTGCCTTTTGGCCCGTCAGCTCCAGAAAAAAGGTTTCCGCGTAGCCCTCCTCAACAGGGGCTACCGTTCGCAGCGTGAAGACGGCGGCGCCGCTGTCATGTCCGACGGCAAGTCCGTCCTCATGAGTGCTGAAGAAGGCGGCGACGAAGCGTGCCTCATGGCTCGCAGCCTGCCCGGCGTACCCGTCCTCGTCGGCCGCAAACGGGCTCTTGGCGGCCGCCTGGCCGTCGAACGCTTCGGCACGCAAGTCCTTCTCCTGGACGACGGCTTCCAGCACTGGCAGCTCTACCGCGACCTGGATATCGTCCTCGTCGACGCTACCAATCCCTTCGGCAATGGCCGTCTCCTGCCGCGCGGCATCCTGCGCGAACCGATGACGAGCCTGAA
>URLP01000189.1 GCA_900548635.1 uncultured Megasphaera sp. | reverse complement strand
AAGCGTGTATTTCAAAGTGTCGAAAGACGCCAACAAACTTGTGGAAGAGTTTATGCTTCTTGCCAACAAGCAGGTAGCCACCGACATAGGCAATCCCGGCGGACGCAAGAAGGCCAAACCGTTTGTATACCGTATCCACGACAATCCAGACCCCGACCGCATGACCAATTTCGCCGAGATAGCCAACCGATTCGGCTACAAGGTGAGAACCACGGGCAAGCGCACCGACATCAACAACTCGCTCAACAAGATGCTCTCAAGCGTAAAGGGCAAGCCGGAAGAGAACCTGTTGTCGATTCTCGCCATCCGTTCAATGTCGAAGGCTGTATATTCAACCGTCAACGTAGGACACTACGGCTTGGCTTTCGACTACTACACCCACTTCACATCGCCTATCCGCCGCTACCCGGACCTCATGGTCCACCGCCTCATCCGCCAGTACCAGAAAGAAGGCAAGCTGCAGGAAAAAGAAGCCCAGCTGTCCTTGTCGTACCATACGATCGCTGCTGACCAGGCGAGCACGCGTGAACGCGTCGCCGTCGAAGCGGAACGGGAAACGGACGATCTGAAGAAGTGCCAGTACATGCTGCCCTTCATCGGCCAGCCTTTCCAGGCGCACATTACGGGCATCACGTCCTTCGGCGTCTTCGTCGGTCTGGAAAACGGCATCGAAGGCCTGGTCCATATTTCCCTGCTTACGGACGACGATTATGAATTCGATGAAGCATCGTATACCCTGCGCGGCCAGCATGGCGGCAAGGTCTACCGTCTGGGCGACGCCATGGAAGTGACCCTGGCTCAGGTCAACGTCGAAAAATGCGAAATCGACTTCGTCCCGGGCCGCTATGAATCGCTGGACGACGTCAGGAACCTGATGGCTGCCAGCGCCGAACGGCGCCATAAGCGCAAGTCCCACGATAAGAAGGATACCGATACAAAGCGCAACTGGTTCGCCGGCGCCATCGGCAAGAAGGGCAAGAAAGACAAAAAGGACAAGAAGGGCCGTAAAGACAAGAAAGCCGGCCGCAAGGCAGCGCGTAAAGGCAAGAACACGAAGCGCGGCAAAGGCCGGGGCAAGAAAAAGAAGAAGTAGGAGGTAAGCATTTTGGCAAAATCACCGACAAAAGGTGTGAAATATATTACGGACAACCGCAAGGCCCGTCATGATTATTTTATCCATGAAACGTATGAAGCAGGCATCGCCCTGACCGGCACGGAAGTCAAGTCCCTGCGCCAGGGCAAGGTCAACCTGAAGGACAGCTTCTGCCGTATCGAAAACGGCGAAGTCCTGCTCCTGGGGATGCACATCAGCCCTTACGACCAGGGCAACCGCTTCAACCACGACCCGTTGCGGACGCGTAAGCTCCTTATGCATAAATATGAAATCATCAAGCTCCTGGGCAAGATCCAGGAAAAGGGCTACACCCTCATCCCGCTCAACCTCTATTTCAAGAAGGGCCGCGTCAAAGTGACCGTCGCCCTGGTAACGGGGAAGAAACTCTATGACAAGCGCCAGGCCCTGGCTGAAAAGGAAGCCAAGCGCGACATCGAACGGCGCATGAAGAGCCGTAATTACTAGAAGAAGGAGAACATACTATGAATTCTGAAGACCCAAAAATCCTCTCGGATCAGGAACGGGACAGTTTCCGCGGCCAGACCATCGACGAAGATGGGACGGTCCACGATCAGAAATCCCTTTATGAAGAACGGCTGCGCCGGGTGCAGGAAGAACATCAGGCCCACAGCGGCATCCATATCGTCACGTCGGGACTTTCCTGGCGCGTCAAGCTCGCCCTTGGGGTCATCGGCTTCTGCATCATCGCCGTCATCATCGGTGCCCTGGGCTTCATCGTCATGGCCATGCCCTATCTCCTGGGCCTCTTCGCCATCTACTGTGTCTACAGCATCGTCAGCTCGTTCCTGCACCGCTGAGAAAGGTGAATTATGAAAGAAAATATCGTCATCATCGACGGCAGCAGCCTCTTATACCGGGCTTTTTACGCCATTCCGCATCTGAGCGATGCCCAGGGGAACCCGACGAATGCCGTCTATGGCTTTTTGAATATGCTTTTGAAATTGTACAGTGAACTGGACCCGCAGTACGTCGCCGTCGCCTTCGATAAGGGCAAGCATACCTTCCGCAACGACCTCTACGACGGCTACAAGGCGACGCGCAAGCCCGCGCCGGACGACCTGCGGCCCCAGTTCGCCCTGATCCGCGAAGTCCTGGCCTGCCTGGGCATCCACGTCCTGGAAAAAGAAGGCTATGAAGGCGACGACATTATCGGCACCCTGGCACGCCGCACGGCCGCTGACGGCTATGCCGTCG
>URLP01000188.1 GCA_900548635.1 uncultured Megasphaera sp. | reverse complement strand
TCGACATGCCGACAGGCGTCAATTCCGATACCGGTGCCGTGAGCAACGGCGACGATGACGACGACGGACCGCTCTTTGCCGATATGACCGTTACCTTCGGCGCCCTCAAACGGGGCCTCGTCCTCTACCCGGGCCGGGCCTGCGCCGGTCATGTCGAAGTCGATGCCATCGGCATGCCGGGCCCGCTCCTGATGCAGCTTGAAGAAGACGCAGCTTATTTGCTGCAGGAATCGGACATCGCCGAAATCGTCGCGCCCCGCAGCCCGGACAGCCACAAGGGGACACATGGCACGATTGCCGTTGTCACGGGCAGCAGTCAGATGGCCGGCGCGGCGCTGATGGCCGCCCACGGGGCTGTGCGCAGCGGTGCCGGCAAGGTCTTCCTGCGCGTGCCCGGTGCGACGGCGTCGTACTGCATCGGCGTCCAGCTAGAAATCATGGTCCGTGGTGTCGGTACGGGCGACCATTTCACGGCCGCTGATGCCGAGGAAATCATTGCCGACGCAGAAAATTTGAAATGGTCCGTCCTGGCCATGGGTCCCGGTATGGGCCGCAGCGACGAAACGAAAGCTTTCCTGAAAAAAGTCATTCCTGCTGTCGCCTGCCCGCTCGTCCTGGACGCCGATGCACTCAACCTTTTGGCCGGGGAAAAGGATTTCCTCGCGCCCTTTGGCAAGCGCCTCATCGTCACGCCGCATCTGGCGGAATTTTCCCGCCTCAGCGGCCTTTCCCTGAGCGACATCAAGAGCGACCTCATTGGCGCGGCCCGGAAGTTCGTCCGTGAATGGAAGGTAAATCTCGTTCTCAAAGGTGCGCCGACGCTCATCGTTTCGGCCAAGACAGGCAATGTTTACCTCAATTCTACGGGCAATGCCGGCATGGCCTGCGGCGGCATGGGCGACGTCCTGACGGGCATGATCGCTGCCATGACGGCCCATCAGGGCATCAACGACCTCTGCAGTGCTGCCTGTGCCGGCGTCTACCTGCACGGTGCTGCCGGCGACGCCTGCCGCAAAGACCGCGGCCCGTACGGCTTCACACCTATGGAAACAGCCGATGCTGTGCCGCACGTTTTGGCCTCGCTGGAAGAAAACCTGGCCCTGCCCATCCTGCAGCAGCCTATGATTGGAGGAAAATAAATTGTTAAAAAAGAGAAAATTTTTTAGTCTTGCCCTCTCGTTAATGATGAGTCTCATGCTCATCTTGTCGGGCTGCGGCAGCAGTGCTTCGTCGTCATCCTCTTCGTCGGGCGGCGCCAAGGCCGTCCAGTCCCTGAGCGCTTCCGACAAGGACCTGCGCGTCTCCGTCCTCAACGTCGGCCAGGCCGATGCGGCCCTTATCCAGTATAAGGGCAAGAACATGCTCATCGACACGGGCGACGTCGACAGCCGCGCCGATTTGGTCAAGCAGCTCAAAGAACGCAAGGTCAAGGATATTGATATTATTGTCATTACCCATCCCCATGGCGACCACCTGGGCGGCATGGCGGAATTGTTCAAAGATTTCAAGATCAAGCAGATTTACGACAACGGTCAGAGCGCCAATACGGCCATGTACCGCAATTACCTGAAGAACATCAAGGCCAAGAACATCGCCTATAAGACCTTGAAGAAAGGTGATACCATCACCCTCGGCGACGACGTCACTTTCACGGTCCTTTCGCCGGCCAAGCCTTTCACCAAAGATAATACGCCGGGCGTTTCCGAAAGCGGCCTGACCAACGACAACTCCATCGTCTGCAAGATGACCTACGGCAAGTTCTCGATGATGTTCACCGGCGATGCCCAGAAGGAAGTGGAAGACCAGATCCTCAAGGATTACAAACCGGCTGACCTCAAGTCGGACATCCTCAAAGTCGGCCACCACGGCAGCAAGACCTCGTCGTCCGACGCCTTCGTCAAGGCCGTGGCCCCGAAAGCTGCGACCATTTCCTGCGGCGTCGACAACCAGTACAAGTTCCCTCATGAACCGACCTTGAAGACCTTGAAGAAATACAACGTCGACGTCTACCGCACGGACCGCAACGGCGTCATCACCATCACCAGCGACGGTTCGTCGTACAGCATTGAAAAGGAACACTGATTATGAAAAAAGAACTCATCGGCAGCCTCGACAGGATCACGGAACAGACGGCGTACATCATCCTCAACGACGATGAACACCAGCTCCAGATCCCCGTCGATCTCCTGCCCGAAGGAGCGGACGAAGGGATGGCCTTCACCATCACCATCGAACGCAACGAAGAAGAAGAAAAAAGATTAGCTGACGAAATCGCCGCCTTAAAAGAAAGCCTCACCTAAAGGCGCCTGGCGGCGCCGCAGTCTGCAGTC
>URLP01000187.1 GCA_900548635.1 uncultured Megasphaera sp. | reverse complement strand
TTTTTTATGCCTTTTAGTAATTGACGTTGCGGAGTTCGAAGAAGGACTGAGGATGTGCACAGACCGGGCAGATCTTCGGAGCTTCTTTGGCTTCTACGATGAAACCGCAGTTGCGGCAGATCCAGGTTTTCTTGTCGGATTTCTTGAAGACTTCCTGTTTTTCGACGTTGGCGAGGAGAGCGAGGTAGCGTTCTTCGTGATGTTTTTCGATTTCAGCGACTTTTTCGAAGAGGAAGGCAATCTTGTCGAAGCCTTCTTCGCGGGCTTCTTTCGCGAAGGTCGGGTACATTTCCGTCCATTCGTAATGTTCGCCGGCAGCAGCGTCTTTCAGCGCGTTGATGTCGTTCGGCAGTTCGCCGCCGTTGAGGAGTTTGAACCAGATTTTAGCGTGTTCTTTTTCGTTGTTGGCCGTTTCTTCAAAGAAAGCTTTGATCTGTTCGTAACCTGCTTTTTTAGCTACGCTGGCATAGTAGGTGTACTTGTTGCGAGCCTGAGATTCACCGGCAAAAGCGGCCTGTAAGTTTTTTTCTGTTTTCGAACCTTTTAATTCCATAATTCATTTCCTCCTTGACTAAAAGTTATATTTGAATTTAATTTTCAGCACCTCTTTGGGTTGATTTCATTGTAGCACCTTTAGTCTTTCCTGTCAACAGAGAATTATTATTTGTTAGTAAGAATATCACTCGGGGATTTCGCCATCATGCTTCTTGCAGCTGCGAGAATTTTCGGCAAACGAACCACGCCAAACGACCTACGACGAACGGCTCCTACCGCCGGTTATTGTCGTGAACATCCGTATCATGGCCACTGTCATGCGTGGAACGGCTGCTCTGGCGGTTCTGTGTGTCCTGGCTGGAGCGGCTCTGGCTCTGCGTCGAGCGGCTGCTGCTCTGGGACTGGCTGGAGCGGCTCTGGCTGCTGCTATTGCTGTAGGAGCTCCACTTCGATTTGACGCTCTTGCCCGCGTCCTCGGCAGAGTCCTTGAGGTTGCCGTATTTGGCCCGGAACTGGGCTTCGATCTGGTCCGCTTTTTCCGGGTACATGGCTTTCAGCTTGGCCAGCATTTCAGCCTTGCTGGCGCTGCCTTTGTCGAGGGCGCCTTTGATTTCCTTATATTCTCTGTAATAGGCCATCCAGCGCGTCAGCGGGCCGTAGTCATTGCTCATGAAGGAGATGTAGCTGCCCAGGGCGCACGAAAGGGTCAGGAAGAGGCAGACGATGAGTCGGTTCATTTAGCGTGCCCCCTTTCCGTGGGCGGCGGCGTGGCAGGCCTGGCTGGCGGCGCTCGCCGTCATGGCGCCGAAGAGGAGCGTGAGGACGACGAGGATGCGCGTCACAAGGGAAATCGTCGGCAGCGGTAAAAGGTCCGTATAGGCGTAGGCCGGGATGAAGGAAATGCCGATGGCCGCGAGGATAGCCACGGCCAGGGCCAGGTAGAGGAAGCCGCTGGCAATGCCGAAGAGCGTGCCCAGGATGTCCATGAAGGGGCTGGCCACGGCTTTGGCCGTCTTGCCTACGGCGCTGTCGCCGTCGTTCCAGTTGAAGTCCTTGCCGGTCTTCGCCGCTTCGGCGGCATAGCGCTGGCGCATGGCCATTTCCCGGTCGTAGCGGCGCTGCTGTCGTTCCCGTTCTTTCTGGCGGTAGTATTCGTCGTCCCGGTCCTGGTCATAGAAGACGCGGTCTTCCACGCCGGGGCCGAAGTCGCCGTAAGCGCCGTATTCGTCGCCGGGCATGCGCGGGTTGTCTTCGGGGACGATGGGTTCGCCGATATAATAGCGGTAGATGTTCTTCGGGTGACCTAGTTTGCAGCAGATTTCTTCTTCCGATTTGCCTTCTTTGGCACCGAGGCGGAACTGTTCTTCACAGTCTTCGATGATGCCCTTCAGGTCGTTTTTATCGCTCTTGCGGAAATAGTAGCGCAAGAGGTCCATGAATTCATTCTTTCTCATTCTTTACTTTGTCAGGCCCTTTCTTACCCATAAGTGCTTCGTAACGCTGATGAAATGATGCGCCGTACTGCCAGGCCGCGATGCTCACGGCGGCGACGGCGGCGATGACGATGAAGACGCAGAATGTCGGCATGTCCGGCAAAAAGGCGACGGACGCCAGTGGTTCCTTTTCCAGGGCGATGCAGACGGCGACCCAGCCTAAGAGGGCGACCGTACAGAGCGTCGTCACTGTGCCGACGGCATAACAGATGTGATACAGCCGGCGCAGGGCCGCTGCATTTGTCGATGGCTGCACGTTAAAAACCTCCTCGTATAGATGATTACCCTTTATCTTAACACATGGAAGGGGGCATGACTAGAGGGGGAGACGTCCTCAACAGGGTAGGGGCGCCCACGTGGGGCGCCC
>URLP01000186.1 GCA_900548635.1 uncultured Megasphaera sp. | reverse complement strand
CGTTGCGGAAACGCTGTCGCGCCGCTGTCCGACACGGCAGGCCTATGTCGGCCTGAAGGACTGCTTCGGCGAATCCGGCAAGGCCGCGGAACTGCTCGAAAAGTACGGTCTGACGGCGAAAGGTATCGTCGACGCTTGCCTTTTGCCCTGAATTTCAGTATTATAAAAGGTGGCGGAGCCAGCCTGCGCCAGATTAAAGAAAGGAAAGGGCGTATGTCTTGCATGCGTCCCAAGGTTACGATACATGATTACTAACGAAGCGATGATGAAATTACAGAACGGCAGTGACGTTCGCGGCGTCGCTGTCGCCGGCGTCCCCGGCGAAGACGTGACGCTCGTCCCGGAAGCGGTCAACCGCATTGCCGGTGCTTTTGCCAAATTCCTGGCCAAGAAGCTCGGCAAACAGACTGAAGAGCTGCGCATTGCCATCGGCCATGATTCGCGCATTTCTGCCGATATGATGATGGAAGCCGTCATCGGCGGCCTCCTCGGTCAGGGCGTCCATGTTACGGACTGCGGCCTGGCGTCGACACCGGCTATGTTCATGTCCATCATCTTTGAAGATACCCATATGGACGGCTCCCTCATGATTACGGCCAGCCATCTGCCTTACAACCGCAACGGCCTGAAGTTCTTCACCAAAGACGGCGGCCTGGAAAAGAGCGAAGTCAAAGAAGTCCTGACGCTTGCCTGTGAAACGCCGGCCATGGCCGTTTCGTCGGCAGCCATTGCCTCCCTGGATTTGATCGAACTCTATGCCCTCCACCTGCGCCGCAAGATCTGCGCCGGCCTCTGTGCGGGCATGTACGACCGTCCTCTGGAAGGGATGCACATCGTCGTCGACGCCGGCAATGGCAGCGGCGGCTTCTTTGTTATGAAAGTCCTCGATGAACTCGGTGCCGATACGACGGGCAGCCAGTTCCTCGAACCGGATGGCATGTTCCCGAACCATATCCCGAATCCGGAAAATAAAGAGGCTATGGACTCCATCCGCAAGGCCGTCCTGGCCAACAAAGCCGACCTGGGCCTCATCTTTGACACCGACGTCGACCGCATGAGCGCCGTCCTGCCTGATGGGGAAGAAATCAACCGCAACGCCCTGATCGCCATGATGGCGGCCATCCTGGCGCCGGACTATCCGGGCAGCACGATCGTCACGGACTCGGTCACGTCCGATGAACTGACGACGTTCCTCCAGGACGAACTGCACCTCGTCCATCACCGCTACATGCGGGGCTATAAGAATGTCATCGACGAATGCATCCGCCTCAACAAGGCCGGCACGGTTTCGCCCCTGGCCATCGAAACGTCGGGTCACGGTGCGCTGAGCGAAAACTATTATCTCGACGACGGGGCTTATCTGGCCGTCAAGCTCCTCATCGCTGCGGCCAAAGCCAAGAAAGAAGGCAAACAGCTCGGCGATTTGATCGCTAAATTAGGCCGCCCGGCAGAAGGCATCGAATACCGCCTGAAAATCAGCGGTACTGATGATGTCCAGACCTACGGTGCCGATGTCCTCAAAGCCTTTGAAGCCAATGCGGCAAAGGCGGGCATTGCCATTGCCAAACCGTCGTACGAAGGCGTGCGCCTCGTCTTCCCGAAGGGCTGGGCACTGCTGCGCATGTCCCTGCACGATCCGAACATGCCGCTGAATATCGAAAGCAAAGAAAAAGGCGGCTGTGCCGTTATTGCCAGCGAAGTCAAAAAGCTGCTCACGGGCTTTGACCACCTCGATACGAGCGTCATCCAATAAAATTCTGCATCACGAAAAGGACCCTTGACGAAAAGGGTCCTTTTTTTGTATAATGAACCCATAATCATGTGACTGACGGAAGTGGAGTTACCACGGGGAGCATGATTTTTTGAAGCCGACCGTCTGGGCAACCTTCCAGCGGAGCGGCCTTTTTTTATGCAGAGAACAGGAGTGACAACGACTATGGCAAAGGTATTAAGCGATATCGAAATTGCACAGCAGACGAAGTTAGAACCGATTACGGCCATTGCAAAGCAAGTAGGCCTTACCGAGGACGACTTGGAACTCTACGGGAAATATAAAGCAAAGATTTCTTTCGACGCTATCAAGCGCCTCTCGAAAAATGAAGACGGCAAGCTCGTTTTGGTCACGGCTATTACGCCGACGCCGGCCGGCGAAGGCAAGACATTGACGACCATCGGCCTGGCCCAGGCCCTCAACCAGATGGGCCATAAAACGGTCGTCGCCCTGCGCGAACCGTCCCTGGGCCCTGTTTTCGGCATCAAAGGCGGCGCCGCCGGCGGCGGTTACTCTCAGGTCCTGCCGATGGAAGACATCAATCTCCATTTCACCGGTGACATGCATGCCATTACGGCGGCCAACAACCTCTTGGC
>URLP01000185.1 GCA_900548635.1 uncultured Megasphaera sp. | reverse complement strand
GAGTGACTGACTACGAATCAGTAGGTCTAGGGTTCGAATCCCTACCGGGTCACCATTTAAAAGAACTGTTGCATTTTGCAGCAGTTCTTTTTTTTAGTTATTCGCTAGTGGCTAGTGATTAGGGATATGATATAATAATAGGTAGCATGTAAAAGAGGAGTGATATGCAATGACAGTCCAGATAGAAGAACTTTTGAAAGCTTTTGAACTGAATAATCCATATCTCAAGTTTTATTTGAATAAAGAAACAGGCCGCATGGCCCTGGTCACGGAAATCCCCGGCGATGAACACGCGGACAATGAAGTGACGGCCAATCCCGATGCTTATCTCAAGCTGCCGACGCAGGCCGATTTGAACCTGCCGGAAATGATCAAAGGCTTCGTGCCCATGATGAAGGACCCGCAGCAGCGTGCTACCTTTAAGGCATCCATCGAGGACGGCAAATCCGTGTCCCAGTTGGAAAAGGAATTGAAGGACATGGGCCTGGTCCAGTTCTGGTATACCTTCCAGCGCATGGAATTCCGCAAGATCGCCAAGAAATGGTGCGATGACAACGGCATTGCGTACGAAGAATAGGGAGGCCCGGTATGAAGATTTCGGATATCGGTGAATTTGGTTTCATCGATGCCATCAAAGAGAATACCTTGTTTCAGCCGAAGAATATCGTCATCGGCATCGGTGACGATGGTGCCGTCTACAAGACGACGCCGGGCTGGGAACAAGTGGCTGTCATCGACACGATGGTGCAGGACAGCCATTTTATTATTGGCCGCACGGCGACCTGGCACGACGTCGGCTATAAAGCCGTCGCTTCCAATCTCAGCGACATCGCTGCCATGGGTGCTGTGCCGACGCACCTCGTCCTCTCGACGGCCCTCAACCCAGAGCTCGACGTGGCCGACGTAGAGGAAATGTACCGCGGCATCAAGGACATCTGCCGTGATTTTTCCGTCAACATCATCGGCGGTGATACGGTCATGTCTACGTCCGGCGTGGTCATCACGGTCTCCGCCTTTGGGGAAATCGAAGCGGGCAAGGCCCTGCGCCGCAGCGGCGCTCAGGCCGGTGACGTCGTCGCCGTTTCCCACACCATCGGGAATTCCGCTGGCGGCCTGGATGTGCTCCTCGCCGGCCGGGACGGTTACGAAGCCTTGAAGAAAGCTCATCAGTATCCCTATCCTCAGGTCGAACTGGGCCGCCTCCTCGTGGCCCATCACTGCCACAGCCTGAACGACATTAGCGACGGCCTGGCCAGTGAAAGCAATGAAATCGCCAAGGCCAGCGGTGCAGATCTGGTCATCGACCGCGACGCCGTGCCGACGAGCACTGAACTGCAGGCCTGGTCGAAAGAAACGGGCAAAGATATCTGGAAATTCGTCTTCAACGGCGGCGAAGACTATGAACTCGTCTTCACCATAGCGCCTGACGATTTTCGGGCCCTTCAGGAAGAATACCCGGCAGTGACGCAGATTGGTACAGTACGCGCCGGCGAAGGCCGCGTCTTCCTGCGCCATGACGGTCAGGAAACGCTCCTGGCGCCGACGGGCTGGACCCATTTTTAGGAGGTACGCGTATGACGATTGATATAGCCACACACAGTGAAGCCGAAACGATCGCTCTCGGCAAGGCCTTGGGACCGGTCCTCAAAGACGGCGACGTCCTGGCTCTGCGCGGCGACCTCGGCGCCGGCAAGACCCATTTCGTCCAGGGCATCGCCCAGGGCATGGGCATCGACGACGTCGTTGTCAGTCCGACCTTCACGATCTTGAACTACTATGAAAATGACATCCCTCTCCAGCACTTCGATTTTTACCGCCTGGAAGAGGACTATGAATTAGACGATTTAGGTTTTGACGACTATCTCGAAAGCGGCGTGACCGTCATCGAATGGTCGGAAAAATTCCCAGACCGCCTGCCTGACGACGCCGCTGTCGTGACCATTGAAAAGACGAGCCCTACGAACCGCGTCTTCCATTTCGACTTTAACGGCGACCGCTGGCAGGCCGTAGAAAATGAGGTACAGAATTATGCTTTTAGCCATTGAAACATCGAGTCTCGTCTCGAGTGTCGCTCTCCTTCACAACGACACCCTGCGGGCTGAACTTACGATTCAGGCACGGCTGACCCATTCGGAACAGCTCATGCCGCACATTGCCGACATGCTCGACAAGGCATCGGTCAAGAAGGACCAGATCGACGGCGTCGCCGTCGCCGTCGGTCCGGGCTCCTTTACAGGCCTGCGCATCGGCCTGGCCACGGCCAAAGGCCTTTCCTTTGCCTGGCAGGTACCGATCGTCGGCGTCACGACGCCCGTCAGCCTGGCCTGGAATTTCGTCGGCGTCTCGGACCGCGTCTGCACCCTCATCGACGCCCAGAAGGGCAATGTCTATGCCGG
>URLP01000184.1 GCA_900548635.1 uncultured Megasphaera sp. | reverse complement strand
CGTAACAATGCCGCCGAAGAACATGCTGCCGGTGTCGCCCATAAAGACCTTGGCCGGGTAGAAGTTCCAGACCAGAAAGCCCGCGCAGGCACCCGCCGTGGCAGCGGCGATCAGCGAAACATGTACAAAGCCCAGCAGACTGCCGGCCAGCAGATAGCCGATCATCGACACGAAGGTCACGCCGGTACACAGGCCGTCGAGACCGTCTGTCAGGTTGACAGCGTTGCTCGTACCGACGATCATGACGAAGACGAAGAGATAGTAGAACATGCCCAAATCGACGGTAATGGAAGTAAAGGGAATCCATAAGGTCGTCGGGAAGTGCAGGACCGCATCGAGGATGTAGCAGAAAATCGCTGCCATCACGAACTGGCCGGCTAATTTCTGTTTCGCCGTCAGCCCCAGATTGCGGTGCTTGACGGCTTTGATGCTGTCATCGAGGAAACCGATGACACCGTGGCCGAGGGTCAGAAACAAGGCCAGGCCCTTGCGCAGGTCCATGGGATCGAAGATAAGGCACGAAATGGTCAGGGCCGCCAGGATGAGGATGCCCCCCATCGTCGGCGTACCGGCTTTATATTTATGGCTCTGCGGCCCTTCTTCCCTTTCGGACTGACGGGCGTGGAACTTTTTCAGTTCCCGGATGACAAACGGTCCAAAGACGAGGCCGATGACCAGGCTGACGACAAAGCTGAGGATCAGCGTTTTAAACATTCACATTACTTCCTTTCAAAATAGGGCAGTATTTTTTCCATGGCAAAGCTGCGCGAGCCCTTGAGGAGGACCGTATCGCCGTCACGGATGATTTCCTGAAGCTGCTTTGCAGCTTCTTCATGCGTATCCGTCACATAGACGGCGCTCATGCCGGCAGCTTTGGCAGCTGCTGCGATATCTTTGGCCAGATCACCCATAGTGATAAGCGCATCGAGGCCGGTCTGGGCGACAAGGCGGCCGATAGCCTGATGTTCCTTCTTCGCCCAGTCGCCGAGTTCTCCCATGCCGCCGAGAACGGCAATCCTGCGCCCTTTCGTCAAAAGGTCCAGGGTACGGATCGCTTCGGCCATGGAAGCAGGGTTGGCATTATACGTATCGTTGATGAAGGTATACGGTCCGAGATGGAGCAGTTCCTGCCGCATAGGCATGCCACGGTACGCGGCCAGGCCGCGCTGCAGTTCGGCATCGCTCAGGCCCGTCAGGTGTCCAACGGCAATGGCTGCCAGGGCATTGTAGACGTTATGCCCGCCGATGACCGGGAGCGAAGCGTCGAAGGTGCTGCCGAAACAGTGGCAGACAAAGCGCACACCCTGTTGGTCGCAGACGATTTTTTCCGCCCGCACGGGCATCTCCGTGCCCGTCCCGTAGAGGACGCTTCTGCCGCGGCAGAGACTCGTCATGGCGGCGACAAAATGGTCGTCGCCGTTGAGGACGGCTGTCCCCTTTTCATCGAGAGCCCGGACGAGTTCGCTCTTTGCTTTGGCAATGTTTTCCTGGGAGCCCAGGAGTTCGATATGGCTCTTGCCGACGTTCGTGACGACGCCGACAGTCGGTTCACCGTTCGGCAATCTGTCCCAGGCCGCGCATGCCCATTTCGACGACGCATGCTTCGTGCTGCGGCGTCAGCTGCAGGAGCGTCTTGGGCAGGCCGATTTCATTGTTGAAATTCTTTTCCGTCTGCAGGACCTTGTATTTCTCGCTGAGGACCGTGGCAATCATGTTGCGCGTCGACGTCTTGCCGACCGAGCCCGTCACGGCAATGACGGGGATGGAAAAGCGGCGGCGGTGGAAGCGGGCCAGGTCCTGATAGGCCTTGAGCGTGCTGGCAACGACGAAAAGGGGCGCCGTAAGCTGTTCATATTCCGGGCGCACTTCCGAGACGACGGCGCCGGCCGCACCGGCGTCAAGAGCCTTAGTGACGAAGTCGTGGCCGTTAAACGACGTGCCTTTGAAGGCCACGAAGAGCGACCCCTTGGCAATGGCCCGCGTATCCGTGCAGACATCATGGAAAGACAGGGACGCTGCGGGCTTCAAAAGCCGGGCGCCTGTCGCTTCAAGTATTTCTTCACTCGTAAAATCAGCCATTATTTATCTCCTCTGTGCAGGTCGCGGACGGCATTGCGTGCTTCTTCGCGGTCATCGAAATGAATCGTCTTATCGTGCAGGATCTGATACGTTTCGTGGCCTTTGCCGGCAATGAGGATGATATCATTGGTCTGAGCCAGTTCGACGGCGCGGTAGATGGCGTCGCGGCGGCTGACGATGACTTCGTGATGCTGTCCCGGTTTAAGGCCTTCTTTGACGCCGGCTTCGACTTCAGCGACGATGGTTTCAGGATTTTCCGAACGCGGATTGTCAGACGTGACGATGGGGATATCGGCCAATTCGGCACCGATGCGGCCCATGATGGGGCGCTTCGTCTTGTCGCGGTCGCCGCCGCAGCCGAAGACG
>URLP01000183.1 GCA_900548635.1 uncultured Megasphaera sp. | reverse complement strand
GGTGCCGGAAAAGAGAGCCGTCTTATCGGACCGCCAGGTCCAGGCGGCCGTCCAGGACGCGCGTCATACCCTGCGCGGTACAAGTATTACGAAATAGATTAAATGGAGGATTTTTATGAACATGCGGAAGAAGAAACTTCTCGCCCTGATGGTAACCAGTGCGATAATGACATGCCCTGTTTGGGCAGAAGATACGACAGCGACGGGCTACGAAGCGTCGGGTGATAAAACCGTGACGACATCGGGCTCGGCCGCGGCTCCGGCTGACGACCAGAAGACCGCCGTCAATACGGTCGTCACTTCGCCGGATGATGCGACGAAGGAAGCGGCCATGAAGGCTGCAAAATCGGGCCTGACAGGCTATGAAACGGCAGAAGAACTGGCCGCCATCGCTGCCGGTAAGACGCCGGCTGCGGTCCAGCAGGAAACGGCAGAAGCCGTCCGCAAGCAAGATGAAGTCCTCAACCCGACGCCTGTTGATACGACGCCGAAGCTCACAGGCGAAAAAGTAAGCTATATGGGCGGTACCAGCGAAATGCAGTTCGATACGTCCATCCCGGGCTATCCCATGGCGGTTGTCCAGCCCGGCCAGGATATGTCCCTGCCTTTCGGCGATGCTGTCAGCGATGCGGAACTGAAGCCTTATGTCGATAAGGTCGCTACGTCCGTTGCCGTCAGCCCCGTACCGGATGCCCGGATCGAAGAGAAGCTCCTGCCCCAGCTGGCCATGCGCGTCGGCGATGCCGTGACCATGGACTATATCCGCCATGACCTCAATGTCATCGGCGCGACAGGCCTTTTCTCGACGGTTAAACCGACCTTTACGACGGTCCCCGAAGGCGTTTCCCTGAACTATACGGTCCAGATGAATCCTGTCGTCAAGAAAGTTTCCATCGTCGGCAATGAATCGCTCAAGACCGACGATTTGATGAAACTCGTCGCCACGACGCCGGGCACGCTCAACACGGCTGTCGTCAGCCACGATGTGGCCAGCATCAATACGGCCTTCGCCAATGCCGGCTACATGATGAGCCGCGTCTCCGATGTCCGCCTCGACAACGACGGCACCCTGAACATCGCCATCATGGAACCGCATATTGAAAATATCAACCTCCGCGGCAATACGAAGACGAAGAACAAAGTCATCATGCGTGAACTGCGCATGAAGAAGGGTGATATCTTCAATAAGAATACGGCCAGCCGCAGTATCCAGCGCGTTTACAACACGGGCTACTTTGAAGACGTCAACGTCCGCCTCCTGCCGGGCCAGAAGAACCCGAACGACGTCATCGTCGAAATCGATGTCACGGAACAGAAGACGGGTTCCATCACCATCGGCGCCGGCTATTCCGATTCGGACGGCCTTGTCGGTATCCTCGGCCTGAGCGAAACGAACCTGCGCGGCACCGGCGACAAGGCCAACATCAGCTGGGAATTCGGCGGCAATACGGATACGGATAAGAACTACATCTTCTCGTACACCCATCCGTACCTCAATGACGCCGGTGACTCCATCGGCTTCAGTATCTTCGACCGCGAATCGGAATACGATGACTATAATGAAAAAGGCGACTCCGTCGCAGAATACGACCGCCGCACGAACGGCTTCAACGTCACCTACGGCCGCGTCCGCAGCGAATACGTCAGCGACTACGTCACGCTGGAAACGAAGCGGACGAAATACACCGATTACGACAGTGGTGCAGAGTATAAAAAATGGGTCAACGATGATGGTCAAGACTTTGGCCGTTGGGGTGGCGATTTAGATAGATATCGTAATTACTTAAATAATAACTTTGGTCGTACCAACAGCCTGACCTGGTCCCACGTCTTCGATAACCGCGACAACGTCTACGATCCGACGAAGGGCAAGCGCCTGTCCTTTACGGGTACCTGGGCGGGCCACGGTTTTGGCGGCGACTTCGACTACTTCAAGCTCATCGCTGAAAACCGCCTCTACTACAAAGTCGGCCGGGCTCACGTCATCGCTGTCCGCCTCATGGGCGGCATCGCGACCGGCGATATGCCGTACAATGACCTCTTCACCCTCGGCGGCGCCGACAACCTGCGCGGCTACGAAGATGATGAATTCCGCGGCAACAAGATGTATGAAGCGACTGTCGAATACCGGTATCCTATTGCCAAGAAGATTCAAGGCGTCGTCTTTACCGACGTGGGCAATGCCTGGGGTGGCGTAGAAAACATTCCTTGGTACCATGAAAACAACAAACTTCATTATTCCGGTGGTATCGGCTTCCGCATCACTACGCCAATCGGGCCTATCCGCTTAGATTACGGCGTAGGTCAGGATGGCGGTAAGTTCCACTTCAGCTTTGGCGGTAAGTTCTAAGACAATGAAAGGTCGTGGATGATGAAGATCCGCACTTGTTTATTGACTCTCTTTGCCGTCTGTGCTAGTCTTAGTAGTGCTACAGCAGCATCTGTGGAAAGCGTGTCGGTCCATGTCGCCTCCGTCGAAGAGGCGATCCCGCC
>URLP01000182.1 GCA_900548635.1 uncultured Megasphaera sp. | reverse complement strand
GAATTCGCGCGGGCTCGCCACGTGCGAGCCCCTACATTTTGTCTTTCACTATCCCTTTCAGGAATCCACGGAACGGTTCTGCCAGGTCCGGGCGGCGCAGGGCGTATTCTACGTTGGCTTTCAAAAAGCCCAGTTTGTCTCCCACGTCGTAGCGCTTGCCTTCGAAGCAGTACGCGTAGACAGCTTCGCGGCTGGCCATGGTCTGGAGGGCGTCGGTGAGCTGGATTTCCCCGCCTTTGCCGGGTTTCGTATCGCGCAGGACATCAAAGACATCCGGCGTGACGATGTAGCGGCCCAGGACGGCCGTGCGGCTCGGCGCTTCTTCGACGGCCGGCTTTTCGATGACGCGGTTGACTTTCAAGATGCCCTTCCCTTCGACAGGCGTCCCTTGGACGATGCCATAAGATGATACTTTTTCCCGTGCCACTTCCTGGCAGCCCAGGATAGTCGCATCGAGGTCGTTATATAAATCGATCATCTGGCGTAAGGCCGGATTCGTTTCATTGTAGACGACATCGTCGCCAAGAAGGATGGCAAAGGGTTCGTCGGCGATGAAGGATTGGGCGCAGAGGACGGCGTCACCCAAACCCCGCATATGTTTCTGCCGGATGTAATGGATGTTTATTTCCGAAATGCTGCGGACCATGTTGAGGAGGCCCATCTTATGGCTTTCTTCCAGGTGCATTTCCAGACCCGGGTTGGTATCGAAATGGTCTTCGATGGCCCGTTTGGCATGGCCGCTGATGATCAATATTTCTTCGATGCCGCTCTGCAGGGCTTCTTCGACGATATACTGAATCGTCGGTTTATCGACGATGGGCAGCATTTCTTTCGGTGTCGCCTTCGTCGCCGGCAGGAAACGGGTGCCGAAACCGGCCGCTGGGATGACGGCTTTACGGATTTTTTTCATAATCAGACTCCTTATTCAAACCAACGGGACAAATCGAATTCTTCGCCAATGATTTCCTTGACGAACCCCTGAGCTAAGTACAGGCCCAGGAGGGACAGCGTCGATACACGAAGAAGCGAGCTATCCCAGATATCGCCGAGGTCAGCCAATATCGGCGAAATATCTTCCATAATGTCCAAAGCTTCTTCGCCGCTGAAGTTGGCCGGGCGCTTCTTGGCCAGACGCAGGATATGGTCCTGCATGTTGCGGTCCGTAATGCCCGTCATGCGGAAGAAGCGCTTGGCCATGCTTTCATCGACCATGGCCAGTTTGACCAGGGGCGAATTGAAGGACGGCACGATGAATTCGTCGGGGATGCGCTTCCCTTTCAGGGCCTTGCGCAGTTCTTCTTCCGTAAAGCCGCGGTAGCGGAAAAGGAGCGGATACGAATCGGACAGGATTTCGGCAAAATGCGTTTCCTTTGCTTCAAAGGCCGTGCAGTGCAGGTAATCGAGCTGCTGGTAATAAGGCCGTTCCGTCGGGAAGCCGTCGAGGAAGGGATAGACATATTTGTCGATGTAGCGGCAGAACGAATCTTTGTCGACGTTGTGAGAGTTGCGCGAATAGAGGAACAATAAGAGGATCGCCAGGATCTGGTAATGGCTCTGCGAGAGATAAGGCATGACCTTCAGGGCATCGATAGCGACGAGGTGGCGCGTCGAAACGGACGGGCAGTGGACGATATCGTAAAAGGCCTGGAGGGCAATAGTGCCGACGTAATCGTCAGGATGGGCGGCATAGGCTTTCTGGACGTTCTGCAGGGCTTCCTGGACAATGAGGGGCGCCATGGCCTGCTGCCGTTCGGCATCGGTCTGGCAGCCGATCTGGTCGAAGGCGGCCGACGTGATGTATTCCGTCTGTTCCTGCAGGGCCGGCGAGACGACACCGTACTGGCGCAGGAAATGAGAGACGCACTGGCGGACGACCGGCGAATCGACGGTGCTTTCCGATTCCCAGACCGAGGCGTAGTGCGGCGCACTGCCCAGGGACGGGTTGCGCGTATCCGTACCGGACGTATTGGAATCCCACGAGGTCTGGGACGGTTTGACGACGGGCGTGGGACTCACGACAGGCGCAGCCTTTTCCTGGGATTTGTGGGCCCGGATGGGCGGCATGACCATCGTTTCTTCAGGGACGCTCTTCTTCTTAGCCGTCGTCGCCGCATCGATATGGATTGGTTCCATGCGCTGCGTCTGTTCCAGCTGGGAGGCGACGGCTTTCATGCCTTCACTGACGACAGGCGCTTTCTTCAGTTCAGCCTTCAAATCGGCCGTACGGATGACCCGTGTTTCGTCCGAAACAGCCCGTTTGGCCGCTGCTGCCGCTTTGACCGGAGCCGTTTCTGCGGCAGCCTTGGCGGTCTTGCCCGCAGCCTGAGCCGTGGCGGCCATGACATCGCGGACGATGTGGCGGCGCGGCGCTTTTTGTGTCGGCACTTCGGCCGTTTCCTGCGGCACCTCTGCAGCCGTATCTTCAGGCATAGCTGTTTTATCGGCTTTCTTGCTGAGCGGTGCATTGCCGCCGTTCTTAGCGGCTAAATCAGCCGAAACGATGGCAGCCATGTCGGCCAGAGGCGGCTTATCTTCTTCCGTCTGGGCCACTTCTTCGGCCCAGCGGGCCCGTTCTTCACGGCGGGCG
>URLP01000181.1 GCA_900548635.1 uncultured Megasphaera sp. | reverse complement strand
GCCGGCAACGGCAGCATCGAGTTCGCCGCGCTGGATCATGCGGTAGGCAGCACCGATGGAGTTCGTGCCCGTAGCGCAGGCCGTGACGACACTGGCGCAGTGCCCCTGCAGGCCGAAGAAAATGGAGACCTGGCCGGAAGCCATGTTGGCAATCATCTTCGGGACGACGAAGGGGTTGACGCGGGACGGGCCTTTGGCGAAGAGGCCTTTGTATAAATTGTGGAGCGTTTCCATGCCGCCGATGCCGGTACCGATGATCGTACCGATGCGGTCGCGGTCTTCTTCATCAAGATTCATCTTGGAATCGTCCAGGGCGAGCTTAGCAGCTGCTACGGAGAACTGCGTGGACGGATCCATGTGGCGTGCTTCTTTACGGTCGATGCCGTAATCGCCGGGGTTAAAACCTTTGACTTCGCCGGCAATGCGGGCAGCATATTCGGTGGCGTCAAAGTGGGTAATGGGGCCGATGCCGTTTTCGCCGTTGAGCAGGGCATTCCAGAACGTATCTTTACCGATACCGACAGGAGAAATGACACCCAACCCTGTAATTACTACGCGTTTTTCCAAAGTTTTCACCTCATTATAAAATGTAACGTACTATCAGTCGGGAATAGCTTCCATTTCCCGTTTGATGTTGGCAAATATATCCTTAACCGGCAGGATGTCGTGAATTTCCATCATGCGCTTGCCGGAAAATACCAGGCCTGTTTCCACGTCGCCCTGCTGGGCCCGCGTCAATGCCCGGATGATACAGTACTTATGGCTGCATTTCTTGAGGCACTGGTCACACGTTTCCGGTTTCGGCGCCGTACCGAGGAGAATCCGTTCCGAAAAAGGAGTGCGGATAGCCTGGCCCGGGAGGCCGACAGGACTGTGGACAAGGATGAAGTCTTCCGGTTTATTGGCCCGGAGGTAGACTTTCTTCAATTCATCAGAACCATTCGATTCAACGCTGGCAGCGAAACGGCTGCCCATCTGGACGCCGTTGGCGCCGAGGCGGAGCATTTCTGCTACGTCTTTGCCGTAGAGGACGCCGCCGGCACCGATGACGGGGATGTCAACGGCTGCCCGGACTTCCGGTACGATGAGACGGCTCGAACGGTTCGTCCCCAAATGCCCGCCTGCTTCTGCACCTTCGACGACGACGGCCGAAGCACCCAGGGATTGGGATATTTTAGCTAGTTTGGCAGAAGACACAATCGGGACAATAGGTGTGCCCGATGCTTTGCCCCAGGCGAACATGTCCCGGGAGAAGCCTGCGCCTGCCACAACCAGATCGATTCCTTCTTCAATTGCCGTAGTTACGATGCCCTTGAATTCACGGGCTGCAACCATGACATTTATACCTATGATTCCACGAGGAGATAATTTTCTGGCTAAACGAATTTCATAGCGTAATTCTTCAAAAGGCATGCCAGACGCCGCGATAAGGCCGATACCGCCTTCATTGGCTACGGCTGCCGCCAAACGGGCTGTGGACAAACGAATGGCCATGCCGCCCTGGATGATTGGCACCTTTGCTACGAGCTTACCTATTTTTAATTCTGGCAGCTTCACTCTGTTTTCCTCCATTCAAGAGATACCGGGAGGGGAAGACATACTGCATGCCTCCCCCTTCGGCCTCTTATTGCGTACTTACGCTTTCTTTTCCTTTTCAATGTAATCAACTGTATCTTTGACAGTTTTGATTTTTTCAGCAACATCGTCAGGGATTTCGATATTGAATTCTTCTTCGAAAGCCATGATAAGTTCAACGATGTCCAAGGAATCAGCGCCTAAATCATCGATGTAAGCAGCGTCCATTTTGACTTCTTTTTCGTCAACGCCTAACTGTTCAACAACAATGCTCTTTACTTTTTCAAAAGTATCCTGTTCGCTCATGTCCATTCACCCCCTTTCAGTGGAGTATGCAAATCTATTCCTACATTACCATGCCGCCGTCGACATTGAGGACTTGGCCGGTAATATAGCTGGCATCATCAGAGGCCAGGAACAAGACGGCTTTCGCTACTTCTTCCGGCTGGGCCACACGGCCGAGCGGGATGTTCTTGACCATATTGGCGACGGCTTCGTCACCGAGGACGGCCGTCATATCCGTAGCGATGCAGCCCGGCGCAATGGCATTGCAGCGGACATTGCGCGAAGCCAGTTCTTTGGCTACAGATTTCGTGAAGCCGATGAGGCCGGCTTTGGCAGCGGCGTAGTTGGCCTGACCTGCGTTGCCTGTTTCACCGACGACAGAGGTGATATTGATGATCGAACCGCAGCGCTGCTTCATCATCAGGCGGGCAGCCGCTTTCGTGCAGTGGAAGGCGCCGTTGAGGTTCGTATCGAGGACAGCCTGCCAGTCTTCTTCCTTCATGATCATCAGCAGGCCGTCGCGGGTAATGCCCGCATTGTTGACCAGGATGTCGACGCGGCCCAGTTCTTTCTTGACGGTCTTCATCATGGCTGCAACGGCTTTTTCATCAGAGACATCACACTGGATGGCTAGGGCTTTGACGCCTTTTTCTTCGATCATTTTCGTCGTTTCTTCAGCCGCTGCCGTGTTGCCGGCGTAAATGATGGCGACGTCTGCACCGGCTTCAGCCAGGGTAACGGCGACGGCGCG
>URLP01000180.1 GCA_900548635.1 uncultured Megasphaera sp. | reverse complement strand
GCGCCAGCTGCCGTGCCCCAGGTCAGGCAGACAGCGAAAACCAGTGCAGCCATGGCTGTACATTTCATAGCTTTCCTCCTACTTCAAATCCCAAACTTTTAGAAAAAAGGGATTGTGCATGACGGGTAATACCTTCATGCAGCAATCCCTTTACGTTTATTTATGCTGTTCCGGACGGCTCAAGGGGAAGAGGAGGACGTCGCGGATCGACGGACTGTTGGTCAGGAACATGACCAAACGGTCGATGCCGATACCCAGACCGCCTGTCGGAGGCAGGCCGTATTCGAGGGCGCGGCAGTAGTCTTCGTCCATCTGATGGGCTTCGTCATCGCCGCGTTCGCGTTCCTTCATCTGTTCGATGAAGCGGTTGCGCTGGTCGATGGGGTCGTTCAATTCCGAGAAGCCGTTGGCCAGTTCACGGCCATAGATGAATGCTTCAAAACGATAGGTCAGGAGCGGGTTGTCGCGGTCCTGTTTGGTGAGCGGCGAGATTTCCAGAGGATGACCAGTGATGATCGTCGGCTGGATGAGGTTTTCTTCGACGAATTTTTCGAAGAAAGCGTTGATGATCTTGCCGACACCGTCATACTGACCGTATTCGACTTCGTGTTCATCTGCCATCTTGCGGGCCTTTTCGACGTCCGTGACGCCTTCGAAGTCAGCACCGCTGAACTTCTTGACTGCTTCGATCATGGTCATGCGGTCCCAAGGCGGCGTGAGGTCGATTTCTTTGTCGATGTAGGTCAGCTTCATCGTGCCGTAGAGCATTTCTGCCAGTTTGGAGACGAGGTCTTCCGTGATATTGATGACATCTTCCAGGTCACCATAAGCCTGGTAAAGTTCGACCGTCGTGAATTCCGGATTGTGACGCGTATCGATGCCTTCGTTGCGGAAGCAGCGGTTCAGTTCATAGACGCGTTCCAGACCGCCGACGAGGAGGCGTTTGAGGTGCAGTTCCGGCGCAATGCGCAGGTAGATATCCATGTCGAGGGCGTTGTGATGGGTCTTGAAAGGACGGGCAGCGGCACCGCCGGCGATGGTATGGAGCATCGGCGTTTCGACTTCCAGGAAATGGCGGTCGTCGAGGTATTTGCGGATGCCTTTGATGATCTTCGAACGTTTGATGAACGTATCTTTGACTTCCGGATTGACGATCAAGTCGAGGTAGCGCTGACGATAGCGCGTTTCTTTATCCGTCAGGCCGTGGAATTTTTCCGGCAGCGGACGGAGGGATTTGGACAGGAGCGTCCATTTTTCGACGCGGATCGTTGTTTCGCCCGTATGGGTGACGAAAACGGTCCCTTCGACGCCGACGATATCGCCGATGTCCAGGAGCTTGAAGAGTTCATACGATTCTTCACCAAGGACGTCTTTGCGGAAATAGAGCTGGATTTCACCGCTCAGGTCGCGGAGGACGCAGAAAGCCGTTTTGCCGTGGCGGCGGATAGCCATGAGGCGGCCGGCAACGCTGACGACAGTTTCATTCTTTTCCAGTTCAGCCGCATCATCCTTAACTTCCTGTGCATGATGATCCCAGTTGTATTTTTGGCCAAAAGGGTAGATGCCGGCGGCGATGAACTTCTGCATCTTTTCGCGGCGGACCTTCATCTGGTCATTCAATTTTTCTTCTTCAATAATTGGCGTTTCTTTTTCTTTCGTGTCGGACATGATCTTCCTCCTAGGATTTATTCTGCATCAGGCGGCAGGATGCGGTACTTCAGTTCGCCTGCCGGTGCTTTTACGGTAACGACTGCCGGGTTCGCCGGATTGATGGCCTGGCCGAGGATGGCCTTCCCTACAGGAGATTCGTTGGAAATGCGGCCGTTGAACGGATCGGCTTCTGCCGTCCCAACAACAGTGTAGTCAAAGCGGTCGCCTGTTTCGACGTCTTCCAGGATGACTTTGGAACCAAGGCGGACTTTATTCGAGCCGTCATCGGTTTCCTTGATGATCTTAGCCGTGCGGATCTTAGCTTCCAATTCGGAAATACGGCCTTCGATGATGCCCTGTTCGTTCTTGGCGGCATCGTATTCAGCGTTTTCGCTCAAGTCACCAAGAGCGATGGCTTCTTTGATGCGCTGGGAAATTTCAATGCGGCGGACTGATTTCAGTTCGTTCAATTCATCTTTTAATTTCTGTAACCCTTCCTGGGTAATCAGCGTTTCATTGGTCATGATATTCCTGCTCCTCCTGCGATATAATCACGTTTCATTCTTATATCTTTAATTTATACCGTACCTTTAATTATATGCGGATACGTACAGCCTGTCAAACTGCCGGGCCTGCCAAGACGGTCAGCGCGCTTTTTCCAGCATGTCGCCGACGATGAATCGGAATTCGTCGGCTGATTTGGCGCGGTTGATCTTTTCGCGCATCGCCGCCGAGCCGTAGAGGCCGTGCGTATACCACGACGCGTGGGAACGCATTTCCCGGACGCCGATGTATTCCCCTTTGTAGGCCAGGAGGGCTTCAAAATGGGAGAGCATCTGTTCATAGCGTTCCTTCGCCGTCGGCGGCGGCAGGACTTCCCCTGTCGCCAGATAGTGGCGTATCTGCGGGAAGACCCAGGGATTGCCCTGGGCACCGCGGCCGACCATGACGGCACCGCAGCCCGTTTCGGCCAGCATGGCGGCTGCCGACGGACC
>URLP01000179.1 GCA_900548635.1 uncultured Megasphaera sp. | reverse complement strand
GTGTAGGCTTTCGTCGAAGCGACGGCGATTTCCGGACCGGCCCAGGTATATGCGACCTGATCGGCTTCACGGGAAATAGACGAACCGACGACATTGGTGATGGCCAGGGAACGGGCACCGCGGCGCTTCGCTTCTTTGAGAGCGGCCAAGGTATCGATGGTTTCGCCGGACTGGCTGACGACGATGCAAAGCGTCTTGCTGTCCGTAAGCGGATCGCGATAGCGGTATTCCGAAGCGATGTCGACTTCGACAGGGATGCGGGCCAGTTTTTCAATGAAGTATTTTGCCAAAAGGCCGGCATGATAGGCCGTACCGCAGGCAGTAATCAGAATCTTGCCGATCGATTTGACATCTTCCGGCGTCCAGTTCAGTTCTTCGAAATGGATGTGCTTGCCGTCCTTGGTGATGCGGCAGCTCATCGTATCTTTGATGGCTTTCGGCTGTTCATAGATTTCCTTGAGCATGAAATGCGGGAAGCCGCCTTTTTCCGCTGCTTCAGCATCCCAGTTGACTTCGAAGACCTTCTTGGAAATCGGTTTGCCTTCGAGATCCGTGACCCAGACGTTGTCTTTGGAAACGATGGCGATTTCACCGTCGTTCATGATGTACGTCTTGCGCGTATAGCTGAGGATGGCCGGGATATCCGAAGCGATGTAGTTTTCGCCCTTGCCGAGGCCGACGATGAGGGGGTTGTCCTTCTTGCTGCAAATGATCTTGTCCGGTTCGAATTTGCACATAAAGACCAGGGAGTAAGAACCTCTCAGGCGGGCCAGGACTTTGCGGACCGTGCTCGTGAAGTCACCGTCATACATGTCAGCGCAGAGGTGAGCGACGACTTCCGTATCTGTTTCCGATTTGAAGTGATAGCCCTTATTGAGGAGTTCTTCCTTCAATTCCATGTAGTTTTCGATGATGCCGTTGTGGACGATGGCGAAGTTGCCTTTTTCATCCGTATGGGGATGAGCGTTGACGTCGGACGGACCGCCGTGCGTAGCCCAGCGGGTATGGCCGATGCCGACCGTGCCGATGACAGGATGCTGCTTGACTTCTTCCGCCAGATTGACCAGGCGGCCTGCTTTTTTGCGGACAGCAATGGCGCCGTCATGATAGACAGCGATACCTGCCGAATCATAACCGCGGTACTCCAGCTTGGCCAGACCGTCCATCAAAAAATCTGCTGCTTCTCTGTCTCCGATGTAACCTACAATACCACACATAGTTATATCCTCCTGAATATGAAAATGTCACTTCCTATGCCGGACTTGTCGACGATGTTGCCATCGTGTTTTTCCGTCATATAACGGCTGAAGCTGCCGAGAGACATCCGCTGACAATTTCGATACTTCTCTACCTCGTCTGCCTGAAAGAACCAGGCACTAGCGCTATCCATTATTTCGTCAAGGATTTCCAGACGCCTGCAAAAAAAAATGCAGGAACAGAGTTCAATGAACTCCATTCCCACACTTTAATATATTTGCAAGGTTTTGTCAATACCTACTTCGACGGACCCATTTCGTGTTCGACGACGACGGCGATATCGTCGACGATGCGTTCGAGCTGCTGGAGATCCGGCCCTTCCGCCATGACACGGATGAGCGGTTCCGTACCGGACGGGCGGACGAGGATGCGGCCTTCGTCGCCTAATTCTTCTTCACCGGCAGAAATGGCGGCCATGATCAGGCTGTTGTCTTCCCAACCCGATTTCGTCTGAACGCGAACGTTTTTCAAAATCTGCGGATAGCGCGTCATCAATCCGGCCAATTCCGAAAGGGGCTTGTTCTGCTGTTTCATGATGCTCAGGAGCTGGACGGCTGTGAGCAGGCCGTCGCCGGTCGTATTGTAGTCGAGGAAGATGATGTGGCCCGACTGTTCCCCGCCCAGGGAGTAGCCGTCTTTACGCATCCGTTCCAGGACGTAGCGGTCGCCGACGGCTGTCGTTTCCGTCCGGCAGCCCATTTCCTTGGCGGCTTTGTGGAAGCCGATATTGCTCATGACCGTACCGACGATGGTGTTCTGTTTGAGGCGGCCTTCGGCCTTCAGTTTCATGGCACAGAGGAGCATGATCTGGTCGCCGTCCATGTCCTGGCCCTTTTCGTCGACAGCCAGGCAGCGGTCGGCGTCGCCGTCATTGGCAATGCCTACGTCAGCACCGTATTTGAGAACCGCTTCCTTTAAGCTTTCCAAATGGGTGGAACCGCAGTTTTCATTGATGTTGATGCCGTTCGGTTCATGATGGATGGCAATGACTTCAGCGCCGAGGCGTTTGAGGATTTCCGGTCCCAGGACAGAGGCCGAGCCATTGGCGCCGTCATGGACGACTTTCAGGCCCGACAGATCGACGTCTGTCGACTTGCAGATGAAATCGGCATATTCCTGCTGAAGATCCGTCCAGTCCGAAATCGTGCCGATGGCAGCCCCGGTCGGACGGCTCTGGAGCGCTGCCCGTTCGTCTTTCAGCATATAAGCTTCAATCTGGTCTTCCGTTTCGTCCGGCAGCTTGTAGCCAAAGCCGTCGAAGAATTTGATGCCGTTGTATTCAAAAGGATTGTGGGAGGCAGAAATCATGACGCCCGCATCCATATGGTGCGTCCGCGTCAGATAGGCAATGGCCGGAGTCGGGATGACGCCTGCCATGTAGCAGTCGCCGCCGGCCGATGCGATACCG
>URLP01000178.1 GCA_900548635.1 uncultured Megasphaera sp. | reverse complement strand
CCTGCACGGCAAGGGCGGCCACGGTTCGCAGCCGTCGTTCTGCATCAGCCCGATCCAGATGGGCATCGACATCATCCAGTCTATCCAGAATTTCGTCTATAACTGCCATGCCGACGGTGACGGCGTCGTCCTGACTTTCGGCCAGTTCCAGGCAGGCCACAACCCGAACGTCATCCCCGACACGGCGGAACTGAAAGGGACCCTGCGCACGTACGACGAAGCCAAGCGCCACCATATTCTGGAAGCGATGAAAGCGATCCTGCGCAACGTCACTTCGACTTACGGCGGCACCTTCGACCTGAACGTCGTCCCCTTCTCACCGGTTTGCGTCAATGACGACGGCGTGACAAACAAAGTCGTCCGTATCCTGCAGGACCACTGTACGAGGCTCGTCGACCTCGTCCCCCTGAAGCGCGGCTCCGGGTCCGAAGACTTCGCCTACTTCAGCGCCGCCGTACCCAGTTCCTTCTACTACGTCGGCGTCTACAGCGACGTGCCGGTCATCGGCCATTCGCCGGATTTCCATTGGGACAGCAATGCCCTGAAATACATGTGCGAAACGATGCTCAGCATCGTCTATTACTTTGAAAGTTATTAGGAGTGATACTTTTTGGTTTTCTGGTTCATCATCGAACACACGATGCTGCCCATTTTCTTTCTCGTCGTCCTCGGCTACTTCCTGGACCGGAAGTTCCATCTCGACGTCAAGACTTTGTCGAAGCTCATGTTCTACTTGGTCATCCCCAGTTTTATTTTCACCAACATCTATACGACGGATTTTCCGGCGACGAGCGTCAACATCATCGCGGCAATGGCCGTCTTCATGGTCATCTGCTTTGTCATCGCCAATATCGTCGGCCGTCTCCGCCACTACGACGCGGCTATGCTCGAATCGTGCCGCAATGCCTTCATGTTCAACAACACGGGCAACCTCGGCGTGGCCCTGATCATCCTCGTCTTTTCCCATGACCCTTTCGTCGTCAACGGCCAGACGCCGTACCTGGCGGAAGCTATGGTCGTCCAGATCATCATATTCATGATTCAGAGCATTTCCCTCAACACCCTCGGCCTCTACCAGGCCGGCCGCGGCAGACTGACAGCCCGGGACACACTGGCCGTCATGTTCCGCATGCCCCTCATTTACGTCCTGGCCGCGGCTCTCCTGGCCCGTTATATCGGCTGGGATGCGAAGGACTTCTTTCTCTGGCCAATCATGGAAATGGCCAGCAAGGCTCTCCTACCCCTGGCCATGGTGAGCATCGGCGCCCAACTCTCGCAGACGAAAATCAAATGGCTCGACAAGGATGTCTGGATCGTCAGCATCCTCAAGATGACGGTCCTGCCCCTCATCGGCCTGGCCATGATTTACATCGCCAACGCCTTCCGGCCCGGCACCTTCACGGCTGTCAGCGCGACGGTCTTCCTCATTTACTGTGCCATCCCGACGGCGGTCAACACGGCCCTCTTCGCCATCGAATTCGACAACAATCCCGATTACGCCACGCAGGTCGTGATGAATACGACGGCCCTCAGCGCCGTGTCCCTGACCTTTTATATTTTCCTGGGACACATCCTTTTCGTCTGAGTTTACATTTTTTCTTGAAAGGTTAGGAAAAATACGTTTTTCTAACTTTTCTCGAAAGAATTTCAGAAAAAGTTATTGACATAACGGCTTTTTACTTATATAATGAGTCCATCAACAGAATAAACGGCAATGAAGCCCAAGCGACAGTGACCAAGCCTGCCGCTTGGGCTTTTCGTATATTCTGGAGAAAATAAAATATGGCAATAGACGATGATGTCCATGGATTTTCACACAAAGCACGCAATGGGAATAACGTGAATCCAGGACATCTTTTTTCATTTGTCAGGAGGTTAGGAATATGAAAAAATTATGGTCACGTTTAGGAGTGCTGCTCCCGTGTCTGCTCATGGCAGCGCCGGCAGCCTTCGCAGCCGATCCGGGGACGATCGATACAGGCGATACGGCCTGGGTCCTCATCAGTGCCGCCCTGGTCTTCATCATGACACCGGGCCTGGGCTTCTTCTACGGCGGCATGGTCCGCAACAAGAACGTCTTGACGACGATTATGCAGAGCTTCTTCATCGTCGCCATGATTTCCGTCGAATGGATCCTCATTGGTTATGCCATGACCTTCGGTACCGACATTAACGGTTTCATCGGTTCTCTTGATAAAGTCGGCCTGAACGGCGTCGGCATGGCCGTCCTTGCAAACGGGACGATTCCGGAATTGGCTTTCGTCGCTTTCCAGTGCATGTTCGCCGTCATCACGCCGGCTCTGATCACCGGTGCTTTCGCCGAACGCATGAAGTTCCACGCTTTCGTCGTCTTCATCCTGCTCTGGGCCATCTTCATCTACAACCCCATGGCACACTGGGTCTGGGGCGGCGGCTTCCTGGCGAAACTCGGTGCCCTCGACTTCGCCGGCGGCCTGGTCATCCACATCCTCTCCGGTGTTTCGGGCCTGACCCTCTGCATTTTGCTCGGCAAACGCTACGGCTACGGCAAGATTCCTATGGTACCGCATAACCTGCCCATGACCGTCCTCGGCGCTACGCTCCTCTGGTTCGGCTGGTTCGGCTTCAACGCCGGCAGCGCCCTCGGTGCCAATGCACTGGCTGCCAACGCTTTCATCGCTTCGCAGGCTGCTGC
>URLP01000177.1 GCA_900548635.1 uncultured Megasphaera sp. | reverse complement strand
ACTACTGCCATATCAACCCGAACGGCGACGTCGAACCGTGCGTCTTCATCCACTACTCCAGCGCCAACATCAACGACAAGAGCCTCCTCGAATGCCTGCAGCAGCCAATCTTCAAAGAATACGCCAAAGGCCAGCCTTTCAACGGCAACCACCTGCGTCCCTGCCCGATGCTGGAAAATCCCCAGTACCTGCAGGAAATGGTCCAGCGCTGCGGCGCCAAATCGACGGATATGCAGTCGCCGGAATCGGCCGAACACCTCTGTGCCAAATGCGCAGAATACGCCAAAGAATGGCGCCCTGTAGCCGATAAGCTCTGGGCGGAAATCCAGGAAAAAGAAGCCGCTGAAGCCGAAGACAAACAACAGCAGTCAGCGGGACACTAAAGAAAAGTTTGAAGTAAAGAGCTCGTCGCTTAACGCGACGGGTTCTTTTTTATTTGTCGTGGTTCGTTCGTCGTTTGTCGAAGTTTCTGCAAATACAGGATAAGGCTATGCACAGGATTCACGCGGGCGTCCCACACGGACGCCCCTACAAGGGCCCATAGCAGGGGCCTTTCCGGACTGCGGACTGCATCCTCCAATGACGAACGACCAACGATGAACGACAAAAAAAGAGCCCCGCATAAGGGGGAATCCCCTTAATGCGATGACTCCTGACCGCTATGGTAGCGGTTTTTTTTTATGTGCCGTTTGCGCCACCAGATGATGCCGTAGATGACGGCGACGATAGCGATGAGGATGAGCAGGCGGCCCCAGTGTTCCTGGATGCGCAGGAGATCGTGGCCGAGCCAGACTTCGACGAGGACGGCAGGCATCTTGCCGAAGAAGTTGGCAATGAAGTGGTCCCGATAGGAGATGTGGCTCAGGGCACTGAAGGCCGTGACGACGACATTCGGCGCGTACGGAATGGCCCGCCCCATCATGACGGTCTTGATGCAGCTGTAGGAATCGAGCTTTTCCAGCATCTTGCTCTTGGAAATGACTTTCTGCGCCTGTTTGCGGAGCAAGGTCCGCGTCAGGCGGAAACTGATTTCAATACCCAGGACTTCGCCAATCCAGGAGATGATGATCCCCGGGATGAGGCCGAAGATGATGCCGTTGACCGTCAGGAATGGAATCGACGGCAGGCCGATGGCATTGACGAAAGCAATCATAAAGATGCTGATACCGACGGCGTAGAAGCCAAAGGAGGCAATATAGTCGGCCAGGCCGTCCAAGTCGCCGCTAATGGTCAGATGCCACATGATGGAATAAAAATCCGGTGCCATCAGCTGAATCGACAAAAACATCAGGATGACCAGAATCCCACCACCGATATGGAGAATCCAGCCCAAATATTTATCATTCATAGAAATGCGGTCCTCACATGAAAATAAATTTTTCGTACCCTTTATTATATCATATCTTCCGGGTCTTTGTCTGCTATAAGCTGTATTTTTTCTGCTTCTCCCAGATGATGGCTTATGACGATGAAATCGTCGAGCTTCTGCCGGGCCAGGCCGCTGTCGATGAGGCGGGCCGCTTTACGGATGCCCGCATAGAGATTGAGGACGCTGCCGCCGATATAGAGTCCGGCGCCGGCATTCATGATGACCGCTGTCCGGGCGCCGCCCTTTTCGCCATCGAGGATGCGCCGCGTCAGGCGGGCATTGTACTTTGGCAGGCCGCCGCGCAGTTCGTCCCGCTCCGCCCGGGGCAGGCTGAAGTCTTCCGGCCTGATTTCATACGTCGAAAAGGACTTTGGCGTAAATTCGCAAACTGTTGTCGCTGCGGCCGCCGAGATTTCATCCGAGCCGTCCTGGCCGTAAACGACCATGCCGTGCCGTACGCCGAGGGAAGCAAGGACATGGGCCATGGGCTCGACGAGGTGCGGCGCATTGACGCCGAGGACTTCGTACGACGCCTGGGCCGGATTGGTCAGCGGCCGCAGGACATCGAAGACCGTCGAGATACCCAGCTGTTCGCGGACGGCATCGATGCGCTTCATCATGTAATAGTAATAACGCGTATAGAAGTAGCAGATGCCGATGTCCTGCAGCATGGCCAGGCAGCTTTCAGGACTTAAGAAAATATTGGCTCCCAGCGCCTCCAGGACGTCTGCCGAGCCGCTGCGCGAGGTCTTGGCCCGGTTGCCGTGCTTGGCGACGCAGACACCGCCGGCTGCGATGACAAAGGCCGCTGTCGTCGAGATATTGAAGGTCTTCGTCCGGCCGCCGCCGGTGCCGACGATATCGAAGACGTCCGTCATACAGGGAACGTGCATGCTGTAGCGGCGCATGGTCTTGGCAAAGGCAGCGATTTCCCCTTCGGATGCGCCTTTCGTCGTCAGGGCTGCCAAAAAGGCCGCCAGCTGGACGTCAGAAATGGTCCCTTCCATAATCTGTTCCATGACAATCGTGCTTTCCCGTTCGCTCAAATCTTTTCCTTTGGTAATGGTCTTCAACAAGCTGGTCAGCATTGTCCTCACCTCCGGCATAAAAAGGATAAAACATTTTCACGAAACACTGCTCTTGCTTTTATTATAGCATAGAACAACCGTTAGGGGTTAGGGGATAGCGGTCGCTTCCATTTCTTCAATGCAGGCTTCGAGCTCTTTCTGATCGTAGAAGACTTTTTCCAGGCAGAGGCCCTGGGCCGGTGCAGTCGCGCCGAGCTTCGTGCGGTCGCCGCCTTCGAGGATTTCCCGGAAGCGCTGCGGCGTCAGGCGGTGCAGGCC
>URLP01000176.1 GCA_900548635.1 uncultured Megasphaera sp. | reverse complement strand
GGTGCGTCACCGTCCCCCAGGGGCCGCTGACGCCGGTATAGACGAGGCCGACGGGCTGCTTCTCCGTACCGCCGCCGGGGCCGGCGATGCCCGTCGTGCTCACAGCCACATCCGTTTCATAAAGTCGGCAGCTGCCTTCGGCCATTTCAGCCGCCGTCTGGGGACTGACGGCTGTATATGCTGCGAGCGTATCGTGAGACACGCCGAGGATCTTTTCCTTCATTTCATTGCAGTACGTCCCGGCAGAGCCGCGAAAATAATCGGAGGCTCCGGGGATGTCCGTAATCAGGGAACCGACGAGGCCGCCTGTACACGATTCAGCGGCACTGATGCAAAAGCCCAAGCGGCGCACTTCCCGGCCCAGGACGTCGGCCATCGTTTCGTCGTCGAAGCTGACGATCTGTCCTTCCAGACGGCGGCGGACTTCCGCTTCCAGCGGCGCCAGGAGGGCTGCTGCTTCGTCTTCCCAATCGGCCCGTGCCGTCAGGCGGACTTCGACGAAGCCCGGACGGGCGTACATGGCCAAGGTCGGATTCGACTGGTCCACGACGAGGTCCATCAGTTTTTCTTCAATGAAGGCTTCGCCCATATCGTAAATCTTGATATAGCGTGAAGCGATGCAGCCCTGGCTGCCAAAGGTTTGGAGCAGCCACGGTTTGAGGCGGTTTTCATACATCCAGCGCATTTCCGTCGGCGGCCCCGGCAGGTGGACCAGGGTCTTGCCGCCCTTCTGCATGGCCACGCCCGGCGCCGTACCGGCACCGTTGTCAAAAACGACGGCCCCTTCGGGGACCATGGCCTGGCGTTTCTGGTTCTCCGTCATGACGGCACCGCGGTGGTGCAGCGTCACCCATTCCTGTACAGACCGGGCGATGCTTTCGTCATAGACCAGGGAAAACCCCATCAGACCGGCGCCGATGATTTTCGTCATGTCGCCCTGGGTCGGCCCCAGGCCGCCGGTGGGAATGACCATATCGACGCGGGCCAGGGCCGTTTTCAGGGCCTCTTCCATGCGCCCGGGATTATCGCCGACTGTCGTATGATAAATGACAGAATAGCCGATTTCATTCAGTTTCTTCGATAAATAGGCGGAATTGTAATTGGCAATTTCGCCGAGCAGCAGTTCCGAACCGGTTGTCACTAATTCGACCAGCATAAAGGCTCACCTCTATTGTTCAAGCCGTTCAGCTACGAGATCATAAGCAAAGCCCTGGGCGATGCGAACGGGAATCATGTCGCCGGGCTGCACGCCGTCTGCGTCTTCGAGATAGGTCAGGCCGTCGACGTCAGGCGCCTGGATTTCAATGCGGCCCACAGCCTGACGGACGCCCTTTTCTTCTTCCACCTTTTCCACGAGCAGCGTGTGGACAGAGCCTTCCAGTTCCTGGTTGCGGATTTCCGAAACCTTGGCCTGGATGGCCATCAGCTGATGGTAGCGTTCTTCCTTGACGTCTTCCGGGATCTGGTCCGGCATCAGCGCTGCCGGCGTACCGTCTTCCTGGGAATAGGTGAAGACGCCGACGTCGTCGAATTCCGTTTCTTTGACGAAATCGCAGAGTTCCTGGAATTCTTCTTCCGTTTCGCCCGGGAAGCCGACGATGAAGGTCGAGCGCAGGGTCAGTTTGCGGCCGTGGCTGCAGAGCTTTTTCACCAGGCGGCGCACGTCGTCTTCGGAATCGCGGCGGTTCATGCGCTTAAGGACGCTCTGGGAAATGTGCTGCAGAGGCAGGTCGACGTAGGGACAGATTTTATCTTCTTTGACGATGAGGTCCATCAGTTCGTCTGTAAAATAGTGCGGATAGAGATAGAAGAGGCGGATCCAGCGAATGCCGTCGATCTTCACGAGCTTGCGCAAAAGGTCCGGCAGCAGGGAATGGCCGGCCAAATCGACGCCGTAACTCGTCGTATCCTGGGCGATGAGGTTGATTTCCTTGACGCCGTCGGCAGCCAGCTGCTGTACTTCGGTGACGACGGAATCAACGGGACGGCTGTACAGTTTGCCCCGCACGTGAGGGATGATGCAGAAGGAACAGCCGTTATTGCAGCCCTCGCCGATTTTGACGTAGGCGCTGTACTTCGGCGTCGTGCGCAGGCGGCTCGTATTCTGGTTGTAGAGATGGCTGACGTTGTCCATGAAGCAGGCTTTGCGCCCCTTCTTGACCGTATCGATGGCTTCCCAGATGCGGTCCCACGAACCCGTGCCGAGGAGGGCATCGATTTCGGGCATTTCCTTCATCAGGTCTTCTTTATACTGCTGGCTCAGGCAGCCTGTGACGACGAGTATCTTGCATTTCCCTTCTTTTTTATAATTCGCCGCCTGGAGGATCGTATTGATCGATTCTTCCTTAGCCTTTTCAATGAATGTACACGTATTGACGATGATGATGTCAGCCTGGGGCAAATCTTCCGTAATCTCCATGTGGCGGTCGCGCAGGATGCCGAGCATGACTTCTGTATCAATAAGGTTTTTGGAGCAGCCTAAGCTGACAAATCCGATTTTTTCCATGTATGTTTACTTTTCCTTTCCGAAGCGAACCGATTTGACCCACCAGTCCTGTAAATTGCGGCGGCCTTCATCGGAATACTGTTTCTTGACCGGGAATAAGACGATCGCCTGCCCTTTGGCATCGACTTCCGGCTGGGCCGGCGGCAGGGCGCTGCTGAGAAAAATATGCTGCTGACGCAGGACAGCGGCAGCGGCAGGCGAATAGAGCCAGTCGACGAAGCTGTTCGTCAGTTCGCCGTCTTCACACCAGTTGG
>URLP01000175.1 GCA_900548635.1 uncultured Megasphaera sp. | reverse complement strand
GGCGGGTATCCCGCCCGATGAGGAAAGTCGGGTGTTCTTTGTTCTGCCCAAAAATGTAGGCAGCTGCTCTGCCCAAATGATATGCCAATTCCGGTGTCAAAGAATCGTTGGCAATGCCTCGTACTCCATCAGTTCCAAACAATCTAGCCATTTACTTTACCTCCAAAGGTTGATATTTACGAATGATTTCGATAGCCGTTTCCAGGCCATCCAAAAAGGCGCTCATAATGCCGCCTGCATAACCGGCCCCTTCGCCGACCGGATAAAGACCGCCGGCGCCGAGGGCGACGCGGTCGTCACCGCGGACGATGCGCACAGGTGCGCTGGTCCTCGTTTCCACACCGGTCATGACGACGTCGTCCGCGTCGAAGCCGTGGATGCGGCGGCCGAAATACGGCAGGGCCTCCGTGAGCGTCGCCGTCACAAAATCCGGCAGGACGCCGTGCAGGTCCGTCCAGGTCACACCGGGCCGGTAGGAATGGACAGGCCCTTCCTGCGGGGCACCGGGCCGCTTCAGGAAGGAACCGACCGTCTGTACCGGCGCATAGTAGTTGCTGCCGCCGGCCTTATAGGCCAGTTCTTCATAGCGGCGCTGGAATTCGATGCCTGCCAACGGGCTCGTACCGCCCATATCGTCGGCCGTGACGTTGACTACGACGGCGCTGTTGGCGATGCCGCTGTCCCGCTTATAAAGGCTCATGCCGTTCGTCACGACGCGTCCTTCTTCTGAGGCCGCACCGACGACGACGCCGCCCGGGCACATACAGAAAGAATAACATGAGCGCCCCTGCGGGCTGTGATAGACCAGGGCGTAATCTGCCGGTTCCAGGCCCAGGTCTTCTGCCGGGCAGCCGTACTGGGCCCGGTCGATGACCTCCTGGGAATGCTCGATGCGCACGCCGACGGCAAAGGGCTTCTTTTCCAGAGTAATGCCCTTATCGTGCAGCATATAGTACGTATCGCGGGCGCTGTGACCGATGCCCATGACGACGAGCTCCGTTGGGTATTCTTCTTTACCGTTGACCGTGACCGAGACGATTTTGCCGTCGCCATCGCGGTTGACGGCTGTCACGCAGCTCGAAAAATGGACTTCGCCGCCGCGGGCTTCGACGGTCTGGCGCATATTCTTGACGACGCGGCGCAGGACGTCCGTGCCAACGTGGGGATTATAGGCGTAGAGGATTTCTTCCGGTGCGCCGGCATCGACGAAGGTCTGCAGGATGCGCCGCAGCAGAGGATGATTGACGCGGGTCGTCAATTTCCCGTCCGAAAAAGTTCCGGCTCCGCCTTCGCCAAACTGGACATTCGAGTCGGCCTTGAAAGGACCGCCGCGCCAGAAGGCTTCGACATCCTTCGTCCGCGTATCGACATCGCAGCCCCGTTCAAAGACGATGGGCGCATAGCCGTGTTCGGCCAGGGCCAGCGCAGCGGCCAGGCCCGACGGACCCGTGCCGATAACGACGGGCCGATGCCGGAGAGGCACTGTCCCGGGAATGATTTCCGGTTCCGGCACGGCTGCGAGCTGACGGACATCCTTGTTGTCGTGGCAGCGCTTCCAGACGCGTCCTTCATCCTTGAAAGCCGCATCGACAGTGAAGACGAAATAAATCCGCGGCTTGCGGCGGGCATCGATGGAGCGCCGCACAATGGTGAGGCGGGAAATATCGCTGCGGCTGCAGCGCAGCTTCTTAGCGACCAGGGCCTCTAAGGGCTTCTTCATCGGTACAGCCGTGCGGATATTCAAAATTCTAAGCACAATCTTCTTCCTTTCTACTCATCTTTCTTGATACTCAGCGTGACGTCGACGTCGTCAGGATCGATGACGACCCCTTCGATAGGCGGGATGATGGCTTTCCACGTCTTTTCTTCCGTCATATTTTCCACATCGATTTCCGGCAGATCCAGGGAATCGATATTCTTCAGCGTGTCCGCACTGCCGCGGATCTGGACGCTCGTCGGCTGGACGCTGACGCTCTTCCAGGACGTACTGCCCGTCACCTTGAGATTGAGGGGCACCGTCTTGGCCGCCGCATCGTGCCCGATGGCCACTTTGACATTGCTCTGCCACGGCGTCATTTCCAATCCTTCGATGACCGTACCGTCGGCCTGGAAGAGGTGGATTGGCGCCATGATGGCGAAATCGCTGCTGCGCTGGCTGACAGGGATATCGACGACAGCCTTGTCGACCTGCTGGATAAGGCGGCGGGCACCGCTGACGACGACCTTTTCCGGTACGATTTTCAAATCGCTGATGAAGTCCTTATCATCCAGCTTGCCGACGATATGCGGCGTGAGCTTGAATTCTTTGACGGTATAGACGTCAACGGTGATTTTCGTCGAGGTCATGCTCTGCTTCTTCAGCTCCGTGCCGCTCGGGATTTCGACGTGGACCGGCACTTCGACGTCCCCTTCCTGGACATTGGACAAATCGATATAGGCCTTGATATCCGACGGTCCGACATTGATGATCGTATTGCGCGGCCCCGAGAGGCGTACGTAGACGGTCTTCGGCACGTTCGACGTAATATACTGGGAATCGAGGTTTTCTACCGTAATCGGTACGGTATAGCTGCCTTCACTGAGCGGGTTCTGTTCGTTGATGATGACGAACCACAAGACGATAGCCAGGAGAAGGCAGATGATCTTGAGCTGCCATTTTTTATCAATCTTGTTCATAAGTTAAGGCCTCCATTTGAAAATATTGGCCAGGCCCTGAGGCGTCCGGTTGAGGAAGGTCTTCAGGACATTGCGCAGCGCGTTGCCGTCGAGGTGGCGGTAGATATGGCC
>URLP01000174.1 GCA_900548635.1 uncultured Megasphaera sp. | reverse complement strand
GGCGCAGGGCGTCGGCGACGTAGTTGGCCTGCCAGAGGGCGAGCTTGCTGCGCCGCGTGCCGATAATGAGATTACGTTTCATGGGTTTTCCTTTCCCAGACGGCAAGATGCGCCGATAAGCGGCTTTCCGCCTGCAGGAGGTCGTCTTTTTCGATGAGCTCGACGATGTCATCCGTCAGGGCCTGGCGCCAGAAATCCTGGCGGTCCTTGCTCGTAGGGAGCGATGTACGCGCTTCCTGGCGGATGCGGCTGAGCATCGTAAGGCCGCGGCTCCAGCGTTCGTCGAAGCGCTTTTCCAGATGGCGGCGCAGCCAGCGCGAAAGGGCCGGTGCCTGGCCGTTGGTGGAAATGGTCAGTTCCAGGTCGCCCTGGCGGACGATGGAGGGCAGGGTGAAATTGCAGAGGTCCGGCACGTCGCAGACGTTGAGGAGCTTCCCTTCACGCCGTGCCGCGGCGGCGACGCGCTCGTTGAGGGCCCTGTCGTCGGTAGCGCAGAGGATGAGGAAAAAAGGCTTTTCGTCACCGTCTTCATAGGTGCGGCAGTGCAAGGTCAAAGCCTTGGCGGCGGCCAGTTCTTCAAGGCCCGGCGTCAGGGACGGCGCGATGACCGTCACAGCGCCCTTTTCCGCCAAGAGGCCGCGGACCTTGCGCTCTGCCACGCGCCCGCCGCCGATGACCAGACAGGGCTGGCCGTTGATGTCGAGATTGATCGGATACATAGAAATATCTCCTTTAAAGAATGTCACCCCATATTATACCATTATAAAGAGAAAAAAACGTCGTAAATGCAACATTTCAGTTTGTAGTTTGCAGTTTTTAGTTTGTAGTGAAATGAGACGGGTTCGCTGACGCATCGCCTCTGAAGAAGGGGCTGTCGCATAAAGCGACGAGCCCCTTCGTGGTTCGTTTGCCGAAAAATTCTCACAGATGCAAGAAATCTGACATCTCTATCTAACGATTATTTAAAAATTTAAACCATTACGACGAACGACCTATGACGAACGACGTCCCGGACTGCCAACTGCGGACGGCGGCGCCGTCAGGCGCTAATCAGCGAATGAAATTCGTCATGACTTTGGCTTCTGTTTCCGGTGCATCGATGCCTGCTTTTTTGCCGGCTTCGATGCATTTCAGGATCCAGGCCATGTTGCGGCCGAGGATGCGCATAATCTGCAGGCCTTCGGCGTCTTTTTTGACTTCGTCCGGCGTGTTGCCGTGGACCATGGGCCAGTAATTGGAAGCGACGCTGACCATCTGGTGGTAGGCGAGGTATTTGTTGAGGACGTCTAAGGTGGCCGTCGTGCCGGCACGGCGGGCAGAAGCGACGGTAGCGCCGACTTTGTGGGCCAGCAGGGCGCCGGCTTTGCCAGCCAGTTTATCCATGAAGGAGATGATTTCACCGGACGGCGAAGCCCAGTAGACCGGCGAGCCGATGACCAGGCCGTCGGCAGTCTTCAATTTTTCGGCGACGGCATTGACCGTAGCATCATCGGGGACAGCGTGGACGATTTCTGCGTCGACGCTATTTTCCTTAAGCGTATCAGCAACGACGGACAGAGCAGTATAGGTGCAGCCCTTTTCACGACGGCTGCCATTCAACAAGATAACTTTCATGAAAATCCCTCCTGTAAATGTCATGATTACATGACGATGTTTGATATTACATGTACAAAGTCACTATAGCACAGGAAGGGCGAAACGTCAAACGGGGCCGCCGATGAACGAAACGGCATAGTTCTTCCACTGTCTATGCAATAAAAGTATCAAAATCGCGAAAAGTAAATGATATTTTTATTGCACTTTAGTCACGGAAAATGGTATCATAATGTCATCAGGAAGATTCCTCATTACGATATGAGAAAGGAAGTATGAACTATGAACACGAATGCGCCTATGGAATCGGCGAACCAGGAAGTCTGGATTGGTGTCGACGTCGGGACGACGGGGGTCCGGGCCATTGCTTATACAGAAGACGGGACGAATGTCTGCTCGTCCGAAGCCTTTTATCCGCTTTTGACGCCCCATCCGGACTGGGCCGAAGAAAGCCCGCTCCAGATCCTGGAAGCCGTCCAGGAAGTCATTTCCAAAACGGCAGCCCAGCTGCGCTACAAGAACAAGGAGCTTGCCGGCATCGCCCTGAGTACGGTCATGCACAGCTTTGCCGGTCTCGATGAAAATTTAGAGCCCCTGATGGACATGCAGACCTGGGCTGACAGCCGCAGCGCCGCCATTGTCCGGGACATGAAAAAGGACGCTCGCCTGTGCCGCGCCTTCTACGAACGGACGGGCTGCCCCATCCACGCCTGCTATCCCTTCGCCAAGATCATCTGGCTGCGCCGCAACCAGCCGGAGCTCTTCCGCCAGATGCGCTACGTCGGCTCGTTGAAAGACTATCTTTTCTACCACCTGACGGGCGAATGGGCCATCGATAAGTCCGCGGCCAGCACGAGCGGCATGTACAACGAACAGACCTTGGACTGGGACGATGAAATCATTGCCTACGCCGGCGTCACCAAAGACCAGCTGCCGCCCGTCGTCTCCACGACCTACAGCCGCGGCCTCAGCGAAAGCGCCGCGAAAATCCTCCATTTACCGGAAAATCTGCCCGTCGTCATCGGTGCCACCGACGGCGTCCTGGTCAATGTCGGCATCGGTGCCGTCGAACCGGGCCAGCTCAGCGGCACTATCGGCACGAGCGGTGCCCTGCGCATGCTCACGAGCCAGCCGAAGACGGACCCGCAGATGCGCACGTGGTGCTACAACCTGACGGACGACATGTGGGTCGCCGGCGGGGCCATCAACAACGGCGGCATGATCCTGCGCTGGGTCCGCGACAAGATCTGCCATTACGGC
>URLP01000173.1 GCA_900548635.1 uncultured Megasphaera sp. | reverse complement strand
CGCCGCTTTTCGCGCATGACGGCGTCGCGGACGATGCGCGCGTCGTATTCCGTGACGTACGTCTGGACCGGGAAGCGGTCTGTCGGCGGCGTTTCGATGACGCACATTTCCCGAAGGTTGACCAGGGACATGTGCAAGGTCCGCGGAATCGGCGTGGCGCTCAGGGAAAGGACGTCGATGTTGGCCGCCCAGGCCTTCCATTTTTCCTTCTGGGCCACGCCGAAGCGCTGTTCTTCGTCGACGACGAGGAGGCCCAGGTCCTTGAACTTGACCTTCTTGTTGAGCAGGCTGTGCGTGCCGATGAGGACGTCGATGTCGCCCGTCAGGGTGCGGGCCAGGATATCTTTCTTTTCTTTATACGAACGGAAGCGGTTGAGGACGTCGACGTGGACGCCGAAAGGACCGAAGCGTTCCGTAAAGGTCTGGAAATGCTGCTGCGACAGGACCGTCGTCGGCACGAGGACGGCGACCTGCTTGCCTGCCGTGACGGCCTTGAAGATAGCCCGCATGGCCACTTCCGTCTTGCCGAAGCCGACGTCGCCGCAGACCAGGCAGTCCATGGGCGTCGGTTTTTCCATGCTCTTCTTGATATCGGCCACGGCCTTCAGCTGGTCTTCCGTTTCTTCATAGGGAAAGGCTTCTTCGAATTCCTTCTGGAAGGGCGTGTCCGGCGGGTAGGCATAGCCCTGGACGACTTCGCGCTTGGCATAGAGGGCGACGAGCTTTTCCGCCAGGTCCGTAATCGACTTCTGGGCCTTGGCCTTCGTCTTCTGCCAGTCCGAGCCGCCCATCTTCTGCAGCTTCGGCGTATCCCCTTCGTTGCCGATATAGCGCTGCAGGAGCGAGAGCTGGTCCGTCGGCACGTAGAGGATGTCCTTGCCGGCATAGTGGATTTCCAGATAATCCTTGTGGACGCCGTCCATTTCGATGGTCTTCAGGCCGATGTAGCGGCCGATGCCGTGGACTTCATGGACGACATAGTCACCGGGCTTTAAGTCCGTGAAGACATTGATTTCCTGGCCCTTCGCCGCATGATGGCGCAGGCGCCGCTTCTGCGTGCCGAAGACGTCGCGTTCGGCGACGACGACGAGTTTCGCGTAGGGCAGTTCGAAGCCGTCGTGGATTTCCCCTTCAACCGTGTAGATGCCGCCGGGGGCGCTTTTTTCATCGTCGTAGTCGGCAAAGGACAATTCATGCTGCTTCATCCAGGCCTGGAGGGACGCGCGCCGGTCCTTGCTGTTGATGACGAAGAGGATCGTGTTGCCCGAGGCGCGCCAATGGTCGACTTCTTCTTCGAGGAGGTTGAACTGGCGCTGGAAGCTGGCCATCATCTTGGCGGCGAAGCTGACGTTCGACTCGATAGTCATGTCCGGCACAGACTGGGCCATGAGGGAGAGGACGAGCTGCGTTCCGGGCCGCGTCACATCGACGAGGTTCTTCCAGGGTGCCAGACGGCCCTTGTAGTCGTCCGATTCCTTGAGGATCTTCTTCAGGCCTTCGCGGCTGCGGTTCGGTTCGTCCCAGATGATGAGCTTGCCGGCAGCGTAATCGAGGAGGGTGTATTTTTCATCGTCTTCGGTATTCAGGGAAATAGGAAGGATGCGCGCTTTCTCCGTCTTCGACTGGGATTTCTGCGTGTCGCTGTCGAAAAAGCGCAGGCTGTCGATGTCGTCGCCAAAGAATTCCAGGCGCAGGGGCTGCGGTTCGTTGACGGCAAAGACGTCGATGATGTCGCCGCGGACCGAGAAATGGCCGCGCCGTTCGACCATGTCGACCCGTTCGTAGCCGGCGTCGACGAAGTGCTGCAACAGGTCGTCCCGGTCATAGGCCTCCCCGACGGCAAGGTCGATGGCCGCGGCGTCGACGCGCTGCGGCGCCATGACGTACTGGGCCGCTTCTTCAGGCGCTGCAATGACCAGGAGCGAATCGCCCTGGCGCAGGCGGCCGAGGACTTCCATCTGCCGGGCTTTGCGGTCCAGGCTCTGGGCCGTCGTCGTGAAGACGGCTTTGTCAACGACAGGGAAATCGAGGATTTCCACATCAGGCGCCAAAAAAGCCAGGTCTGCCGCCCAGGACTGGGCCTGTTCCCGCGAAGGCACGACGAGGACGGCCTGTCCCCCCTTCTCCGTCAGGGCCTTGGCCGTCAGGGCACTCTTGACAGAGCCGCTGATGCCGTAGATGCTGTGGCAGCCGGGCTTCGAAAAAGCGGCGACAGCAGCGCGGATATTTTCATCTTCATTCATCCATTGAAAGAGTTGCTTCATTTTTTTACCTCATGACAAAGTGGGGCTGTCATAGGCAGGCCCCATACAGAGTCTGCCTATGCAGTCCCATTATGATATTACGTTGTGACAGCAAGAGCCTCCCCTATCAGGAGAGCCTTTTGCTAACTATGCAATTATGTCATATTTTACAGTTCGCCTCTAAAGAGCTACTACTGCCGGGCGTGACACTGCGCCCTCTATCTTATCTAGTGTCTTATATCATACCATATTTCATGCCGCTGTGCCAGTTAGTCGCCGAAGACAGAGGCGCCCTGCATGATGGCCGCTTCGCGTTCTTTCTTGGTCATCTTGAGGAAGCTCTTTTCTTTCGGCTTCGTTTCTGCCGTGCCGGAGAGCTTTGCAGCGACATCCTTGCGGATCTGTGGCAGCATCACGTAAAGGTGGCGGCCCGGGCAGTCCGTGCTGTTCACGTCGCGATGGCCGACGATGGTGTGTGTCCCCGGCGTGATGTTGTAGATTTTACAGAGCCAGGTGACGAGGCCTTCGAGGGAATGGATCTGGGCCGGCGTAGGGATTTCTTTTTCAAAGTTCCCCGTCACGTTGATGCCGACAGTGTGGTAGTTCTGCCCTTCCGCATGAGC
>URLP01000172.1 GCA_900548635.1 uncultured Megasphaera sp. | reverse complement strand
GTGCGGCTCCTCTCATGACTAAAGTCACGAGTCTCCGCCGCACCATGAAGATGAATATTCAGATTTTTGGCACGAACAAATCCTTCGACACGAAGAAAGCCGTCCGCTATTTCAAGGAACGGAAGATCCCCGTCCAGTTCGTCGACTTAAAAGAAAAGGGCCTGAGCAAAGGCGAATTCCGCAAGGTAGCACAAGCTGTGGGCGGAATCGACGCATTGCTCGACCCAAAATGTAAGGATAAGGATACACTGGCCCTCATCCAATACCTGGCAGAGGACCAGAAAGAAGCCAAAATCTTAGAGAACCAGCAGGTCCTGAAGACGCCCATCGTGCGCAACGGCGCCAAGGCGACCGTCGGCTACGTGCCGGACGTCTGGAAGGCCTGGGAATAACTTATAAACCGATGGCTTTCAAGGCCTGATTGAGGTCGCCGATGATGTCGTCCGGATCTTCCAGGCCGATACTGAAGCGGATGAAGCCCTTACGGAACTTTTCCGGATAGAGATTGATGCGTTCATCGTAGCTCGGCTGCGGGAAGATAAGGCTTTCGTCGTGGCCCAGAGAAACGGCGAAGGTGACGACCTTGAGGGCTGCGCAGAAGCGTTCGACGGCCTTGTCGTCGGCTGCGATGCCGAAGGAGATGACGCCGCCGAAACCATGCTTCATCTGTTTTTTAGCCAGTTCGTGGCCGGGGTTGCAGGGCAGGCCCGGGTAGGAGACGAAGGTGACATTCTGGCGCTGTTCCAGCCATTCTGCGATTTTCTGGGTCGACGCATTGATGCGTTCCATGCGCAGCGGGAAGGTGACGGCGCCGCGGAAAATCTGCCAGGCATTGAAGGGGCTGATGACAGAGCCGACATTGACCTGCGCTTCATAGCGGATCCGGTCCATCGTTTCTAAATCGTTGGAAATGATCGCCCCGCCCTGGGCATCGCCGTGGCCGTTGATGTATTTCGTCAGCGATTCGACGATGAAATCAGCCCCCAAATCGAGGGGATGCTGGTTGAGCGGCGAAGCAAAGGTATTGTCGACGGAGAGGATGGCCCCGTTTTCATGGGCAATCTTGGCGATGGCCGCAATATCCGAAATGCCATCCGTCGGATTGTCCGGCGTTTCGACATGGACCAGACGCGTCCCCGGTGTAATCGCCTTTTTCACGGCGTCGAGATTGGTCATATCGACCATGACCGTTTCGACGCCGAATTTATTATTGAATAATTCATGGAAGAGACGGTAGACAGCCATGTAGCTGACCTTCGGATAAACGACGCGGTCGCCCGTCTTGAGGAGCGTCCAAAAAAGGGCGTGCAGAGCGGCGACACCGCTGGCCAGGACGATAGCGTCATCGGCATTGTGCAGGGCGGCGACCTTTTCTTCCAGCCAGTGCTGGTTCGGATTGCCGTTGCGGGCGTACATCAAAAGATCCGTCGATGAATAGTTGACTTTCGAGAGATCGTCCGGCAGCTTATAGCTGTTGGCCATGTGCAGCGGCCGGCGTACAGCCCCTGTTTCCGCATCATAGCCGACGCCCGTATGGACGGCCTGCGTCGAAATGTCATACCCCTTGAACTTGTTCTCTTTCTTTGCCATAAAAAATTCCCCCTAAGCAAAAGTAAATTAAAAACGTACAAGTATACCATATTTCGGGAAGAGCGGGTCATCTCCCCAGCATCAACCTTTCTAAACCAACGGTACCACAAGTTCGCTATTACGTACATCATATCATTTATAATATTTCTTGTCGAATGGCATTAAATTTTAATAAAATAATTAATAAATTTTACTTTCTTATCTAGTATCTTATATCATATTATAACGGATAATTGGGGAAAAGTAAAAGAAAGACCAAAATGGAATTGTTTTGACTTTTCGACTTTTACCTATAGACTTTTGTTTTAACGGGTGTATAATAGAACCATACAAAGAAATAGAAACAGCGCCGTTTCAATTGTTTGATTTTTTAGGAGATGACTTGGTAATGAGTAAGTTAGCCCATCGTATCGAAAAAAGGGCTGTCTCTATCCTCGTCGACCGCATCATGGCCGAACGGAACCCGGCAGACCGCAAAAAAACATTGAAACGTTTATCCTATGTCATGCAGCACCTCTTCGGGGACCTCTTTGAAAAAGAATCCTTCGACGAAGCCCGCCGGCTGATCGATGAAGGCGGCAAATGGTTCCGCTTCCTCAATAACGGGCTGGATACGCTCAACCCGAACGTCGTCAAGACGGCCGTCATGGACCTCGGCTTCGAATCGGCCTTCTACGGCCTGCGCGCCCGCAATGCAGCCAAAGAAAAGTATCACTGCAACATCCCCTGGGCCATCCTTTTCGACCCGACGAGTGCCTGCAACCTGCACTGCATCGGCTGCTGGGCTGCCGAATACGGTCACACCCTGAACCTTTCCTTTGACGTCATGGATAAAATCGTCACAGAAGGCAAAGAACTGGGCTGCCATTTCTACCTGCTCACGGGCGGCGAACCGCTGATGCGCAAATGGGATATCATCCGCCTCTGCAAGAAGCACAATGACTGCGAATTCCACGCCTTTACGAACGGCACCCTCATCGACGACGACTTCTGCAAAGCCGTGACCGACGTGGGCAACCTGAGCTTTTCCATCAGTATCGAAGGCTTCCGCGACGTCAACGACAGCCGCCGCGGCAAAGGGGACTTCGACAGAGTCATGCATGCCATGGACCTCTTACGCAAGTACGGCATCCTCTTCGGCACGTCCATCTGCTATACCCGCAAGAATATCGATACGGTCACGTCCGACGAATTCCTGGACCTCCTCATCAAGAAGGGCGTCTGGTTCACGTGGTATTTCCATTACATGCCTGTCGGCAACGATGCTTCCCTGGACCTCCTGCCGACACCCAAGCAGCGCGCCTACATGGTCCGCCGCGTCCGTG
>URLP01000171.1 GCA_900548635.1 uncultured Megasphaera sp. | reverse complement strand
GCCGCCGCCGATGCAGCCGCCCGGGCAGGCCATGACTTCGATGAAGGCGTATTTCTTCCAAGAATGCTTTTCTTCCATGAGGTTGATGAAGCGGCGGGCGTTGGCCAGGCCGCTGATGGCGACGACGCGGATGATGTCGTTGTCCAGGGTGAGGGCCGCTTCCTTGACGCCTTCCAGGCCGCGCACTTCTTCAAAGTGCAGAAATTCTTCATCTGCAGGCTTGCCGGTCTGCAAGTAGACCAGCGTGCGCAGGGCCGCTTCCATGACGCCGCCGCTGTTGCCGAAAATCGTGCCGGCGCCGGAGGAGGTACCGAAAATCGGATCGTATTCCGAATCTTTCAGACTCATGAAATCGATATTTTTTTCTTTGATCCACTGTGCCAATTCACGCGTCGTGATGCAGTAGTCCGTATCGCGGATTTCCGGCTTCTTCCAGTAGCGGCCGGCGGCATTGCGTTCAGGCCGGGCGATTTCGGCTTTCTTCGATGTGCACGGCGTGACGCAGACCGTGACGATATCGGCCGGGTCGATCTTCATGCGTTTGGCAAAATAAGTCTTGATCATCGGGCTGAGCATGCTGATTGGGCTCTTCGCCGTCGAAAGGTGCGGAATCAGTTCAGGGAAGAAGATTTCCGTGAATTCGACCCACGACGGACAGCAGCTGGTGAACTGCGGTAAAAGTTCCTTTTTATTATGCATGCGATATAAGAGTTCCGACGCTTCTTCCATGATTGTCAGGTCTGCGCCGAAATCCGTATCGAAGACGTAGTTCCCGCCCAGTTCGCGCAGGGCGGCGATCATCTTGCCCTGGACGACAGAGCCGAAAGGCATGCCGAATTCATCACCCAGGGCGACGCGGACGGCCGGTGCCGTCTGGAAGACGACGACTTTCTTCGGGTCGTCGATGGCCTTCTGGATTTCAGCGCGCTGGGAAACCGTCGTCGTGGCGCCGAACATACAGGTCAGGGAACACTGGCCGCAGTGGACGCAGATCGGCACGTCACCCGTACTTTCCAGGGAGTAATAGCCTGTCATGGACATGACGTCGGCACAGCGGCGGCGGCAGAGGGTACAGTTCTTGCACTTTTCCGGATCGAACTGGATCGAGATGTTGCGGTTTTCGACAGCCACGCGGCGGTCCAGTTTTTCAAAGCGGCTCGTAAAGGCGATGTCGCGCTTCTTTTCCGCCTGCATGTAAATGGCATCACTGCAGCAGATGGCGATGACATCTGTAATGTCTTCGGGCGTACAGCCGCGGGAGAGGTCCATGACCGGTTTGGCCAGGCCCTGGAGGAGCGGACCGAGGGCCGTGGCGCCGGCCAGGTGTTCCAGGACTTTATAGCAGATATTGCCGGAAACGAGGTTCGGGAAAATGAGGACGTTTGCCTGACCGGCGACGGTCGAACCCGGTGCCTTCTGGCGGGCAATGCGCGGCACCAGCGCGGCGTCGGCCTGCATTTCGCCGTCGAATTCAAAGTCGACGTTGCGGTCGCGCAGGAGACGGACGGCTTCACGGACGCGGTCCACTTCTTCGCCGCTGCCGCTGCCCATGGTCGAATAGGAAAGGAAAGCGACCTTCGGGTCGAGCATCTGTGCCGTGCGGCGCGCCCGTTCGACGCAGCTGACGGCGATATCGGCCAGCTGCTGCGGCGTCGGTCCGACGACGAAGATGCCGTCGTCGCCGAACTGGGGCTTATCGGTAATCATGATGAAGGAACTGCTGACCGTCGAAAGGCCCGGATGAGGGCCGATGACCTGCAGGGCGGCGCGGATGACTTCCGACGACGTCGCGACGGCACCGGCGACCATGCCGTCGGCAATATCGAAGGCGACGAGGCAGGCAGCAAAGAAAATATAGTTTTCCGTCAGGACCTTATGGGCCTCTTCGACGGTCATGCCCTTCTTGGCCCGCCGTTTTGCAAAATATTCACAGAACTTGTCCATCATCGGATACGTTTCGGGGTCGATGATTTCAATACCGTCCATATCGATCTGGTATTCCGAAGCGACTTCGACGATACTCTGGGGACGTCCGATGAGGATGGGACGGGCAAAGCCTTCGGCCTGGACCCGTTCGGCAGCCTGCAGGACGCGGCGGCTTTCCGATTCCGGCAGGACGATCTTCTTCTGTTCTTTCGCAACTCTGCGTTTCAGGTTATTGATAAAGCGTGACATACAGCAACACCTCACATCGATTCTATTTTCACAACCACTTTCTGTTATTTCGTTAAGTATAAGTATAGACGAAAAGTGAAATCAGCGCACGCCATCAATGACCAACGGACATAAAACGATGATGAACGGAGAATAACGGGGACAAAAAAAGGGCCCTGCCGCTTTGCGCGGCAGAGCCCTTTTGTGGGTCGTTTGACGTAGTTCGGAACGATTATTCTACTGTAACGCTCTTGGCGAGGTTGCGCGGTTTGTCTACGTCGTTGCCGCGGCTGACGGCAATGTAGTAAGCCAGGAGCTGGAGCGGCACGATGGCCAGGATGGAGACGACGAAGTCATCCGAAGCGGGGACGGTGATCAAATCGTCGACGGTCTTGGCGACTTCTGTATCGCCTGCCTGGACGACACCGACGACATAAGCATCGCGAGCTTTGACTTCCTTGATGTTGCTGATCATCTTTTCTTCGACTTCCAGCTGCGTTGCCAGAGCGATGACCGGGACGCCGGCTTCGATCAGGGAGAGCGTGCCGTGCTTCAGTTCGCCGCCGGCATAGGATTCAGCATGGATATAGGAGATTTCCTTCAATTTCAGGGCACCTTCCATCGCCAGACCGTAGTCCATGGAGCGGCCGATGAAGAAGACGTCTTCCTTATCTTTGAAGAACGGGCAGAGGCCTTTGATCTTGTCGGCCTGGTCGAAGATCTTCTGGCACTGATCCGGCAGTTTGCCAAGATCGGCGAGAATCTTTTCTTCTTTGGCTTCATCGAGGTTGCCGTTCAGGCGGCCCATATAGAGTGCCAGGAGCAGCAGCGTGACGAGCT
>URLP01000170.1 GCA_900548635.1 uncultured Megasphaera sp. | reverse complement strand
AGGGCCTGGAGGGCTGACGTCGAGAGCTGGCGCGTCCGTTCGGGGTAGCGGCTGTTGAAGCGGTGCAGGAAGGCCTGGGCGCAGTAGCGGATGTCTGCCGGGCGGCAGCGCAGGGGCGGGATGATCAGTTCCAGGACGTTGAGGCGGTAATAGAGGTCGCCCCGGAAAGCGCCTTTGGCCACTTCTGTTTCCAGGCGGCGGTTCGTGGCGGCGATGACGCGGACGTCGAGCTTCTTTTCGTCTTTGCCGCCGATGCGGCGGATCGAGAGGGTCTCGACGGCCCGCAGCAGCTTGGCCTGGAATTCCAGGGGCATTTCGCCGATTTCATCGAGGAAGAGCGTGCCATGGTCGGCGAGTTCGAATTTGCCCGGGTTGCCTTCGCGCAGGGCGCCGGTGAAGGCGCCTTTTTCATAGCCGAAGAGTTCGCTTTCGATGAGGTCCCGCGGCAGGGAGGCGCAGTTCACGGCGACGAAGGGGCCGCGGCGGCGGGAACTGCCGGCGTGGATGGCCTGGGCGAAGAGTTCCTTGCCCGTACCGCTTTCGCCTTCGATGAGGACGCTGCCGTCGTAGCAGGCGTACTGGCGGGCCCGGTCGACGACGCGGCGCATGGCCGGATCGGCGGCGTAGATGCTTTCGAAGGTATACGTCGCCTGGTTGCCGGCGACGCGGTTGACCGAGCGCAGGAGGTGTTCCTGACGGCGCAGGACGAGGGTGTACGTGCGGCCCGTGGCGTCGCAGGTCTGGGAAAGGGTGGCGCTGAAGCGGCGCGTCCGGTTCGGCAGGACGACGCGCAGATCGTCGATGTAGAGCGGGCTGTCGCTCGTGTCGTCAGGCTGGAGCGAAGTCCAGTCGATCTGGGGCAGGACGCGGCGGAAATCGAGGGACGTTAGCTCCTTACGGGAAAGCCCCAGTTCCCGGGCGGCCGTGGCGTTGGCCCAGCGCAGGGCCAGCTTGTCGTTTAAGAGGAGAATCGCTTCCTGGATGCCGTTGGCTGCGGCCTTCATGAAGTGGCTCTGATGGTAGGAACGCAGGGCCTGCTCGATGCTGAAGGCGCAGGCTACGACCAGGGCCAGCGTGTGCGGATGGGCCGCAGCGGCACTGCCCGAGAGGTCGAGACTGCCGATGACCTGGCCGTCGCTGCCGTGAATCGGTGCGGCCGAGCAGGTCCAGCTGTGCTGATCCGCGCAGTAGTGTTCGGCGCCGATGAGCTGAATCGGCGTGTCGTATTCCAGGGCGATGCCCGGACCGTTCGTGCCGACGCGGTCGTTGCGCCAGATCGAGCCGGGCCGGAATAAAATGTTCTCGGAATGTTCGAGGATGGCATCATCGCCGATGGTCCGCAGGACGCAGCCGTCGCGGTCCGTCAGGGCCAGGAGAAAATGAGAGTCCCTGATGATTTCGTGGACGCTCTGCATGAGCGGCCCTGCGACCTGCAGGAGGAGGCGGTTCTTCTGCAGGATGGCCGTCAGCTCGTCCTTGCCGACAGGGATATGTTCCCGGTGCTGCGGATCCACCCAGCGGCGGCAGACGCGGGTCGATCCTGCCCATATCCATGAAGTCCTGCCAGATTTTCTTCCGTTCCGCTAAATCCATCGTGTTCGCTCCTTTTGCTTTTTGCATGCTGAGAGTAGTGACAATCTCTGTGATGCGATTTTCATTTATAGCAGTTAGGGGTTAGCCGTTAGAAGCTAGTGTCTGCAGAGGTTGTCAGCCCCTAATTGCTCAAAAGGGCCTGCTGCAGCGAAGCAGCAGACCCTTTATGTGGGACACTAGCCCCTGATTCCTAACAGCTAACCCCTATCATTTATCACTTTTCCCGTGAAAGGTTGACTTCTTTCAGGGGAATGAGATGCGTCTTATGTTTGAACTTATGATAGAAGAAGACGGCGAAGAAAATAGGCAGGCCGATGTAGGCGACGCTGGCGCCGTACCAGTCGATTTCTGCACCTGTGAAGGCCGAGTAGTTCTGGCCGGCCGTGACGATGATGCACATGATCAGGGCCAGGATGGGGCCGAAGGGGTAGAGGGACGCTTTATAGGGCAGGTCCTTCAGGTCTTTGCCCTGAGCGAGGTAGGCCTTGCGGAAGCGGTAGTGGCAGATGGCGATGCCGATCCAGGTGATGAAGCCTGCCAGGCCGCTGATGTTGACCAGCCAGTCATAGGCTTTGCCTTCGCCGATGAGAGAGGTCAGGAACGCAGCCAGACCGAAGACGACCGTCGCAAAGAGGGCGTACGACGGGACGCCGCGTTTATTGAGCTTGAGGAAGCATTTCGGTGCCTGACCCGTTTCTGCCATGGCGTAGAGCATGCGCGTCGAGACGTAGAGGCCCGAGTTGCCTGCCGAGAGGACGGCCGTCAGGAGGACGGCGTTCATGACGGAAGCGGCGCCGACGAGGCCGAAGCGCTGGAAGACGAGCGTAAAGGGACTGATGGAGACGTTTTCGACGGCCGTGTTGAGCAGGTTCGGATCCGTGTAGGGGATGAGGAAGCCGATGACCGTGAAGGCGCCTAAGTAGAAGATGAGGATACGCCAGAAGATGGAGTGGACCGCGCGGGGCACGTTCTTTTCCGGGTCTTCACTTTCACCGGCAGCGATGCCGATCATTTCCGTACCCTGGAAAGAGAAGCCGGCGACCATGAAGATGCCGAGGATGGCCGTAGCGCCGCCGACGAAAGGTGCATCGCCGATGGTCCAGTTCGTAAAGCCCGGCGACGGTTCCGGCCCGAGGCCGAGGATGAGGAGGACGCCGGCAAAGAGGAAGACCAGGACCGTAATGACCTTGATGCCGGCGAAGATGAATTCACTTTCGCCGTAAGAACGGGTGGAAAGGTAATTGAGGCCGAAGAGGATGACGAGGAACACGCCGCTCCAGACGGCAGCCGGTACGTCGGGGAACCAGAATTTCATGATCAGCGCACCGGCGACGAGTTCTGCCGCCACCGTGATGGCCCAGTTGAACCAGTAGTTCCAGCCCAGGGCGAAGCCCAGGGATTTGTCGACGTA
>URLP01000169.1 GCA_900548635.1 uncultured Megasphaera sp. | reverse complement strand
GGCCGTCGACATCGGTACGACGACCCTGGCCATGGCCCTCGTGGACTGCACGGACGGGCAGATCACCGCGACGGCGACGGCCGTCAACAGCCAGCGCGCCTTTGGTGCCGACGTAGTCAGCCGCATCGAAGCGGCCTGCAGGGGACAGGGAAAGGCCCTGCAGCAAGCCGTGCGCCGCGACCTCTGTACCCTTGGCCGACAGCTGCTGGACGAACATCCGGCAGCGGCCAGCACGTGCCGCAAGATGGCCGTCGCCGCCAATACGACGATGCTCCACCTGCTCATGGGCTGGTCCTGCGAGGGCCTGGGGAACTGGCCTTTCAGGCCTGTCTCTTTAGGCGGCGGCACGTATGACGCAGCGGAGGTCCTGGGAACGCAGAATCCGCTCCCGGGCGGCAAAGTGACGCTCCTGCCCGGCATGACGGCCTATGTCGGTGCAGACATTACAGCCGGCATCTGGCAGTGCGGCCTGGCCGCTTCCGACGAGGTCAGCCTTTTCGTCGACTTAGGGACGAATGGGGAAATGGCGCTCGGTAATCGTGACAAGCGCTTCATCGCCTCCGCTCCGGCCGGACCGGCCCTGGAAGGGGGCAAGCTGACCTGGGGGACCGGCAGTGTGCCCGGTGCTATCTGCGGAGTCCGCATCGAACGGGGCCGGGCCAAGGTGCGGACCATCGACAATGCCCTGCCCGTCGGCATCTGCGGCACAGGCATCATCGAAGCCATGGCGGCCCTCGTCGCAGAAGGCCTTGTTGATGCGACGGGGAAATTGGCGGATCCTTATTTCCACAAAGGCTTCCCGCTGGCGTCGACCCTCGATTACGAGCGCATCACTCTCAGCCAGCAGGACATCCGGGAAATCCAGATGGCCAAGAGCGCTATCCGGGCCGGCATCGAGTCGCTTATCGAACGGAGCGGCATCGAACGCCGCCGCATCCAAAAAGTTTGGCTTGCCGGCGGTTTCGGCTACTATCTCGATCCCGGGAGGGCCGCCGTCATCGGCCTTTTGCCGAAAGATCTGGCCGATCGTACGACAGCCGTCGGCAATACGTCGCTCCAAGGAGCTGTAAGCCTCCTGACGGGAGCGGTGACGATGGAAGAATTACAGGCTGTTGCCGCCGGGGCGGAAGAAGTCGTCCTCGGCAATGACGAAGCCTTTCAACACTTATATATCGGATATATGAATTTTTAGGGGGATTTAGAGTGACCAACGAAGAATTTCAAGAGCTGCTCAGCCGCGGCGTCGTCATGCTCGACGGCGCGACCGGGACGAATCTGCAGAAAGCCGGTATGCCTATCGGCGTCTGCCCGGAACAATGGATTTTAGAGAACCGCGATGTCATGATCGACCTGCAGCGCCGCTTCGTCGCAGCGGGGACGCAGATTCTCTATGCACCGACCTTTACGGGGAACCGTATCAAATTGGCTGAATATGGCCTGGAACAGGACCTCGTCGCCATCAATCAGGGACTGGTCGCCATTTCCAAGGAAGCGGCCCAGGGAAAAGCCCTCGTTGCCGGCGATATGACCATGACGGGCCAGCAGCTTTATCCCATGGGCGATTTGACTTTTGAAGAACTGGTCACGGTTTACCGCGAACAGGCCCAGGCCCTTTATGATGCCGGCGTCGACCTCTTCGTCGTAGAAACGATGATGAGCCTCCAGGAAACGAGGGCCGCCATCCTGGCTATCAAGGAAGTCTGCGATTTGCCGATCATGGCGACGCTGACCTTTGAAAAAGACGGCCGCACCTTGTACGGTACGCCGCCGGAAGCCGGCGTCGTCGTCCTCCAGAATCTCGGCGTCGCCGCCGTCGGCCTGAACTGCTCGACAGGACCGGCCGATATGGTCGGTGTCGTCCGCAAAATGTATGAATATGCAACGATTCCGCTCATCGCCAAGCCGAATGCGGGCCTGCCGGAACTGGACGGGGACACGACGGTCTACAAGACGACACCGGAAGAATTCGCCGAAGACGGCAAACTGCTCATCGAAGCGGGCGCCCACATCGTCGGCGGTTGCTGCGGCACGACGCCGGAACATATGAAGGCTCTCCATGATGCTGTCTGCCATCTCAAGCCGAAAAAGCCCCATGCCGTCCATCAGCGCGTCCTCGCCTCAGAACGGCAGATTGCGGAAATCAAGCTCGACGGTGCCTTCCAGGTCATCGGCGAACGCATCAACCCGACGGGCAAGAAGAAACTCCAGGCTGAACTGCGGGCGGGCAAGCTGGACCTGGTACGCGCCATGGCCCGCGAACAGGAACGCAACGGCGCGGCCATCCTTGATGTCAACATGGGGACCAACGGCATTGATGAAAAGGAAATGATGCTCAAAGCCATTTACGAAGTGACGGGCGTATCGGGCCTGCCCCTCAGCATCGATACGAGTTCGCCGGAAATCATGGAAGCGGCGCTGCGCATCTACCCCGGACGGGCCCTGGTTAATTCCATTTCCTGTGAAACGGAAAAGCGCAAACAGCTCCTGCCGGTCGTCAAGAAGTACGGGGCCATGTTCATTGCCCTGCCCGTATCCGACGCTGGTATCCCTAAGACGCTGGAAGAAAAGCATGCTGTCCTCGACGAACTCCTGGCCGATGCCTATGACCATGGCTTTACGCCGGAAGACGTCGTCGTCGATGCCCTGGTGGCTACGGTCGGGGCGGCGCCGACGTCGGCCCTGGACTGCATGGCGACCTTCTCGCACTGCAAGAACGACCTGGGCCTGGCCACGGTCTGCGGCCTGTCGAATATTTCCTTCGGCCTGCCGGACCGGATGTACGTCAATGCGACTTTCCTCTCCATGGCCATCGCCAGCGGCCTGACCATGGCCATTGCCAATCCGTCCCAGGACCTTTTGATGAATACGGCAGCCGCTGCCAACATGCTCATGAACAAGGAAGGCAGCGACCTGGCCTATATCCACCGCATGCAGTATTTCGACAAGAAAGAAGCGGAAAAGAAACGGCGCGAAGAAGCGGAACTTTTGGCCAGCCACGGTACGGC
>URLP01000168.1 GCA_900548635.1 uncultured Megasphaera sp. | reverse complement strand
GGTCGCCTGCGCATCCGCAAGAGCGGCAGCGACGGCGGACACAACGGCATCAAGAGCCTCTTTGCCAACGGCTGCACGGACTTCACGCGCTTCCGTGTTGGCATCGGCCGGCCCTTACCGCACCATGACGTCGTCGACCATGTCCTGACGCCATTCCCGGAAGAACTCCGCGAACCGTACCAACAGGGCATCGAAGACGCAGCGACCGCCGTAGAAGGCTGTTTAAGCCTTGGCGTCGACAAAGGTATGAACCGCTATAATCCGAAAAGAAAAAAATAGAAAAAGGGCTGTCGCATGAGCGACAGCCTTTTTTTGGAGGAAACATGATCGAAAAAGTTTATTCTCATCCTGATATTTACCGCATCCGCGTCGATTTGCCCAATAATCCTCTGCAGTATCTCAATTCGTACGTCATCAAAGGGGAGACGGGCAATCTGGTCATCGATACGGGCTTTAACCGGCCTGAATGTAAACGCGCTTTGTGTTCAGGTTTACAAGAGCTGAACGTCCGTTTACAGTCAGAGACATCCCTTTTCATCACCCATCTCCATGCCGACCACAGCGGCCTGGTCCACCTCTTTTCCGACGCAGGCTGCCCGGTTTACATGGAACCGACAGATTATCAGTACCTCGTCGATTCCGCTGACGGTTCGACGTGGAAGGCTGCCGAAGACAATTTCATGCGCGAAGGCATGCCGCCTGAAGAAATCCGCAGCCAGTTCTCCAACCAGGCCCGCACTTTTTCGCCGGACCCGCATTTTTCCATTACACCTGTCCATGACGGCGATGTCCTGCACCTGGCAGGCTGCGATTTACAGGTCGTTCACACGCCGGGCCATACGCCGGGCCTGTGCTGTCTCTATTTGGCCAAAGAGGAGATCTTTTTTACGAGCGACCACATCCTCTTCGACATTACGCCGAACATCCAGGTCTGGTACCATATGAAGCACGCCCTGCAGCGCTATCTGGAAAGCCTGGAGAAAGTGCGGGACCTGCCCGTGCGCCTGGCTCTGCCGGGCCACCGTAAAGGGGATACGGCCATTGCCGGCCGCGTTGCGGCCATCGAAGCCCATCATCAGCGCCGCCTGGCGGAAGTCAGGGACCTTTTCCGCCGTTATCCCGATCATACGGCTTATGACATCGCGCCGCACATGACCTGGTCCATGCGCGGCAAGAAGTGGCCGGCCTTCCCGCTGACCCAGAAGTGGTTCGCCCTGGGCGAAGCACTGGCCCACATCGAATACCTCGCCGACAGGGGAGAACTCATTTGCGAAGAAAAGGACGGCATCCGCCGTTATCACTGTAAATCTTGATTTAGGAGGTCGATAGCATGCGGTGTAAACGCTGGCTCAGTCTGGTCGTTATTTTCGGCCTGCTCTGCGGCGGCACGGCAGGGGCGGCGGACTGGCAGTCAGAAGGCCAGTCCCTGGCGGCGGTCCAGGCCGGGTTGGCGACGTTTTACCATATGGAAACAGACCTTTTCTGGCGCCGCAGCGATGACAACCGCTTTGCGTCCTACAAAGAACTGACGGAACCGACGGATGACCCGGGCTGGTGGGTCAAGACGTATTACCGCAGCGATACCGTCCCTGACGACGGCAGCGTCTCGTATACGCAGGATTACAGCGCCACCCTTATCGGCTACGATTCGCAGCATACCATGGCCCGCTGGGGCGGCACCCTGCGTCAGGGCGCCTTCTATACGATGAGCACGTCCAACGTCTACACCAACGCCGGCACGGCCGGCAGCACGGCCTATGGCGGCGGTTCCGATTCCATCAAGGAATACGGCGGCGGCTTTGCCATGGCCTGGGAAAACAAGCGCGACCATCACGCCGAAGCCAGCCTCCACCTGTCCCAGCTGCAGCACAACGTTTCCTACAGCGACAGTGATGGTACGTCGGGCCTGGTCAACTACCGGACCTGGCTGATGACGGCGAGCCTGCGCTACTACCAGACGCGCCTTTTGCCGAAGCAGTTCTTCTGGGAACCGCAGGTCGGGATTTCCCTGGGCTATGCCTTCCCCTATTCCGCCTCAGGCAATGACTTTTCTTACCACGCCGGCAGCAAGCCCTACCTGACGGGCATGGCCGGCGTTATGGCCGGCCGGGCCTACAGCCTCAACGGCCATACAGGTCTCCTCTACGGGCGCCTCGGCATTCAGCGAGAACTGGACGGCACGACGGAAGGGAGCCTGCGCGTTGGTGACGGGAAGACAGTCACAGCCGACGTCGGCGACGGCCACGCCGCCTGGTACGACATGACCCTGGGCACGTCCCTGTCGCTCGGCAAAGGCAACTCCATCTGGGGCGAACTGACGCGCCGCTCCGGTTCCGACCTGGAAAGCTCATGGAACATCAACGGCGGCCTCGTCGTCAAATGGGGCGGTGCCGGCAAAAAAGAGAAAGAAGAGATGCAGAAACTAAAGCGCGATCCGCGCAGCATGAAGATAAAATTGAAATAGGGCAGTCCGCAGTTCGCAGTCCGGAAAGGCCCCTGACAGGGGCCTGCGTAGGGGCGACCGTGTGGGGTACCCGCTCGAATCCTGTGAATATCCTTATTTTGTATTTGTACGAAACTTCGATGAACGACGAACGATGAACGAAAAGGGCCTGTCGCGAAAGCGACAGGCCCTTTTTGTCGTCTTACGTCAAAAAAGCGCTGTTTTACGTCAAATTCTGGACAAATACCTGTTTTTTTCAAATATAATATAATTGAGAATATACTATCTAGTATTTTAAAAATATATCTATAAATTAAAAAGAATGAAGGTGTTCATATGGGCGATAAGAAAAGATGGGAAATTTCTCTGGCAGCGGCATCGAGAGCCAGGCAGGGCCGAAAGACGGGACGAAAAGCAGCGTCTCCATCGACGGTTCGGTCGAAGCGAAAGGTGGCGACACGATCCTTTCGGCAACAGACCGCAAAGTCCTGGACAATAAGGGCAATATTCGGGTCACGGGCGATTTGAAAGCGGCAGCCGATATCCGGATGTCTACTATAAGCGGCAACATCCAGGTCGGCGGTACGAC
>URLP01000167.1 GCA_900548635.1 uncultured Megasphaera sp. | reverse complement strand
TGGTATCGACGAAGCCATGGGCGACGTCGATGCAGGACGAACGGCACGTCTTTTCACAGGCCCCGCAGTGGATGCAGCGCGATCCGTCGATGACCGGCCGGAACAGGCTGAAGCGGCTGAGGGTTCCCAACAGCATGCCGACAGGGCAAACAGTATGGCAGTACGCCCGGCCATAGCGCCAGGTTAAGACGGTCAGGACGACGAAATACGCTCCGGCCAGGGCCATGGCAGCCAGCGGCGGCCAGAGGATATCCGTCTTGCTCAGCGCCGGAATCCAGCCGTGGCTTTCGTTGACCCCGACCAAAGCGTTCCAGCCATAGGCAACTGGCAGGCCCAGTCCATCGTGGACGATGCGGCCAAAGATACTGTACGGGTCGACCAGCCCCACAAAACCAGACAAGCCGGCCAGGAAAGCCAGACCGGTCAACATCAAGATACTATAGCGCACGATGCGCCGTTCCCGCCGGAAAGTAAATTTCCGACGATTCTTTTTGCGCCGTTTGGCCAGCCAGAAGACGAAGTCCTGGCTGATGCCCAAGGGACAGAGGACGCTGCAATAGATCCGTCCCAGGAGCAGGGTCAGGACGATGATGACGGCGATGACCAGGAGATTCCCCGCCAAGAGGGCCGGCAGGACCTGCCATTGCGGCAGCACGGGTGCTACGATACCAGCAAAGGTCAGGACCATGACTCCCATCAGGAGCCACGATAAAACGATGCGTCCCCGTTGCAGCATGTTCCGCATTTACACTACCCCCTTTCCTGTATCGCGCCCGAAATATTGGACAACATCATCAATGGCCCGCACGTGCTTAGGGATGTCGATATGCTGCGGACACTTGGGCAGACAGCGGCCGCAGGCTGTACAGTGGGAAGCGCGCTGCGGCCGTTCCAGGTTATTCTGATAATGAGCCAGGAAGGCTTTCTCCTGTGCTGCCGAGGCCCCTTGGGGATGATCCAGGTCGATTCCAGCCGGTTCGCCATCGTGATTATAAATCCGAAAAACTTCGGCGATGTCGACACCATAGGGGCAGGGCTCGCAGTAACGGCAATACGTGCAAGGAATGGCCCCGCTGCCAGCCTCTTTCCCCAAGGAACGCTGAATGGCCCGTTCTTCGGCGCCCGATAAGGGCTGGAAATCGCTCAGGGTCCGGATATTGTCCAAGACCTGTTCTAAATTGCTCATGCCTGAATTCATAGTGATGACCCCTTCTTTAGAACCGACCCAGCGCAAGGCCCACGAGGCCAGGCTGGCATCAGGCCGCTGCTGCTTTAAGATGGCTTCTGCCGCCGGCGACAGATTGGCCAGATTGCCCCCTTTAACTGGTTCCATGACAAAAATGGGGATATCCTTTTCCCGACACTTGCGGTACAGGTCCCCGGCCTGTCGACTGCCCGACGGCGCTTCGCCCGCTTCGTTCCAGTCGGCATAGTTGAGCTGGATCATGCAGAAATCCCAATCATACTGGTCCAGGAGATAATGGAAAAAGGGCACGTCGCCATGGAAAGAAAAGCCCAGGCAGCGGATGCGGCCCCGGGCTTTTTCCTGGCGGAGGTAGTCCAGGATGCCGTCCTGGATGTACAGCTCATCGAACTGGTCCCGACTGGTCAGGGAATGGAGCATGTAATTGTCGAAATACGACACCTGGCATCGGTCAAGCTGAGTCTGGAAGATATCTTGTGCCTGATTGAGTCCCGTCAATATCGGTGTCGGCATCTTATCGGCCAGACAGACCGTGTCGCGGGGATACTTCTGTAAGGCCTGGCCAATGAAAGCTTCAGACTTCCCGTCATGGTAGAACCAGGCTGTATCGAAATAATTAATACCATGGCGATAGGCAAAATCAACCATCTTTTCGCCTAATTCTTTATCGATTTCCCGGCCTGACGCCGAAAAGGTCGTCGGCAGGCGCATGCAGCCAAAGCCCAGGAGAGACAAGTCTTTCCCGAGGGGCTTATAGTAGCGCGTCGTGACTTTTCCCAAGTCCGTTCCGGCTGCCCCGGCAGCCTTATCGGCATCGAGAAAAGCCAGGATATCCTCGCGCTTCACCAAAGCCCCGCCAGCAGCTGCCCCAGCCAGTCCCCCGCCGAGGAGCTTCAAAAAAGTCCGCCGGCTGATATCGTGACTCATCCTACTTCCTCCTGTCTTATAACAATCCGGCCTTATCCAGCCAGGGATCGATGACGCTGTAATCCGTATCTTTATCCAGGGTCAGGCCCGTAAAGAGGCGGGCACCGGGAGCTGCTGCGGCCAAGGCCGGCAGGGTGACTTCAAAGGGGCTGCTGTAAGAGCACATGTAAGGCACGATGAGTTTCCCCTTCAAATCTTTCCCTTCCAGGAACGACGGGATAGTCATAGGCGCCGTGAACCACCAGCAGGGATAGCCGAGGACGATAACATCGTACTGCGACAGGTCGGGCTGTGTGCCGGCTAATTGGGGATGGACATTTTCATCAACTTCCTGCGCCGATTCTTTGAGGACCGTCGAGTAATCGCGGGAGTAATCGGGGTCGCGCTTGATTTCGTAGAGGTCGCCGCCGATTTTATCCTGTATTATATGGGCCACTTCGCCAGACCGGCCGCCCCAGGTGAAATAGGCGATGAGGATGCGCTGGCCTTTATGGCTCCCCTTGGGTTCTTCCTGAATGGTCTTGATAGCAGCCGCTTCCTGTTTATGTTTGCTTTCCAGTTCATCTTTTATATCTTCCGACATGGACTTACCTGTCTGGTTTGGCACGTAGACTCCAGCCGTCTGCGCCGGTGCCGCGTTTCCCGAAGCGTTCTGATCCGCATTTCCCACTTCCCCACAGGCCGTCAGCAGGAACATAGTAGCCCCTAAGAAAATAACTCGCATGATTTTTACCAATTTCATAAGAATCCCTCCATTTTACTTACTGTGTGAACTCCATTTGATTCAGCCAATGCTGGGTCATTTCTTCAGCTTTATCCATGTCCTTGTCAACTACTCCCGACTAAAGTCGGGAGCTTGTAAGTCGGAACTACATAGGTACTAACGACATCTAAAAGATGTCTTCCTAAATCCGCCTACATCATCGGGTGGCTGAC
>URLP01000166.1 GCA_900548635.1 uncultured Megasphaera sp. | reverse complement strand
GGCTGAACAGTTCGTTCAGGAACCGTTCTTCATTTTCTTGGATGTATTGTTTGATTTCCATGGTATTTTTATTTACAGATGTGTAGTTTTATTAAGCAGATAATAATCGAGTATCGTCATAGCTGCCATAGCTTCCACAATGGGGACTGCGCGAGGTAACACACAAGGGTCGTGACGTCCGCGGGCTTTTAGAATAGTTTCGTTGCCATAGATGTCGACTGTAGGCTGTTCCATCAATACCGTAGCTACCGGCTTGAAGGCTACGCGGAAATAAATATCCTGTCCGTATTGGCCGTAGAGGCTTTCCAGCACCTCCAACTGACGCAGGCTGCCGCTGCTCCAGGAGGCCCAGAAAAAGAGACAGACCGGTCTCTTATTGTACAGTGCCTGCAGGTGCACGTCACCCTTGGCGGACTGCAGGACTTCGTCGGGCGCCATCATTTCCGTTTCTGCAGCCGTCACTTCTTCGGCCTGGCGGAAGACATCCGAACTGAAGGCATCTTCTTCCCGTTCCGGCCAGAAGCAGAGCGACAGGACACCGCAGATCAGGGCCAGCCCGAGCAGGACCCGGTTCTTCACAGTCATCGTCTTCCCTCCCCTTTCGCACGTAGTAATAGTATACCTGTTTTAGGAGTAAAAAAAAAGCCCTGTCGTTGAAGCGACAGGGCTTTCGTGGTTCGTTTGCCGTTTGGCGTGCGTCGAAGTTCACACAAATATAAGTTCAGTGTATCTACAGGATTCACGCGGGACGCCCCACGTGGGCGCCCCTACGACGGACTGCGGACTGCCAACAATATCTGTCTATTACGACAAACGATGAACGGCCTACGATGAACGACCATCACGCATGGATATAGATGCGGACGGCGCGGTTGATGAGTTCGATTCTGCGGCCGTAGAAGACATGATACATGACGAAGCAGGCGGCGGCGATGGCAGCGGCGACGAGGTAGAGCTGCGGGAAGGTGAGCAGGCCGTGCAGGCTGCCGAGGACATACGGGCCAACGCCGATGCCGAGGTCCAGGGCGACGAAGTACGTCGAGAGGGCGACGCTGATGCGGTACGACGGCGTCAGTTTGATGCAGACAGCCTGACCGTTCGACATGAACGTGCCGTAGCCGAGGCCGACGAAGACGCCAGCGAGGAGAAGCTGCCAGGAAGCACCGGTGATGCTGAGGATGAAGAGGCCGATGGCCAGGCAGATATAGCAGGGATAGAGGACGTAGTTTTCGCCTTTGCGGTCGAAGATGACGCCTGTCATCGGACGGGTCATGGTGATGACGACGGCATAGACGACGAAGAAGAACGTGCCGGCCTGGACGAGATTGATTTCACGGGCATAGGCAGCAAGGAAAGTAAGAACGCTGGAATAAGCGAAGCCCATGAAGAAGCCGATGATGGAAATGATGAGGACCCGGTATTCGACGTAATTGTCGAGGCTCATGGCTTTCATGCGGGCAGCCTGTTCCGACGTCAGCGCAATTTCATCGATATGGAGGGCGATGCAGCCGAGCATGCACAAGCCGACGAGGACGGCACAGAGCGTAATGATGAAGGTAAAGTTCGTAGCGACGATGAGGAACATGCCCAGGAAGGGACCGACAGCCGCAGCCAGGCTGGTGCTCAGACCGTAGTAATTGATGCCTTCACCGCGTTTGGCGGTAGGGATACAGGAAGCGACAATCGTATTCGTCGCTGTCGAGACGATGCCGTAAGCCATGCCGTTGAGGAAGCGGATGCCGTAGAGGATGGCGAGGTTCGGGATATAAAAATATAATAACGTAGTCACAAAATAAAAGACGATCCCGCCATACAGCGATTTGCGGCGGCCGTAGATTTCAATGGCTTTGCCGAACTGCAGACGCGCCAGCAGCGTGCCGACGATGAAGATGCCCGAAGCCAGTCCGGCTTCACCGAGGGAAGCGTGCAGCTGGTCTTTGGCGACGACGGCAATGATGACCATTAACAAATAATAAATGAGATAGACAACAAAATTGATACTTGTGTCGAGAAGGAAATCTTTATTCCAAAGGGATTGATTCGACATTCTGCATTCACTGCTCCTTTCGTATTTGCAAGCTAGATTCTACACCTTCTCCCGGCCCTTGTATAACGCAAAAAAAAGATACCTGCCATCGTTTTTATTGATGGCAGGTACCTTTATCATTATTTTTTCACATGGTATACACGGCGGATGTAATCGACGAAGACCTGGATTGCCGCGTACTTCGGATTGTCCTTTTTATAGACTAAATAACAGGGCAGGCGCATAGGCGGCTCAAGTGTGCAGTAGCCCTCGCCAATGCCCATAGCCTGGAGAAAGCGTTCCGGCAGCAGGGCGCCGATGCGGTTCTGCTGACAGTAGTTCATCATCGCATAAGGCGTCGAGAACCAGGCCTGGGTCTGCCGTGGCGGACAGGCATTGGCCGTAAAATAATGATTGATATAGGCGTTCATCTCATACTGCGGCGAATACTGGGCCAGGGCCTGAGCGGCGACGTACTGGACCGGTACGGATGTGCCAGGCAGCTCCAGATTGGGCGCGTAATAGACAATGTTCTCCGTATCGAAGAAGACCTTTTCGTATTCCCCCAGATCCAGGGACGGCAGATAAAAGAGGGAAATGATGTCCAGGCGGTCTTCCTTCAACCACTTGATCATCTCCCGCACTTCCAGATTATAGACCCGGAAGGATGCGCCGCTGTGATGGGCCTGGAAATACGCCAGGTGGCGGTTCATATGGACGTCGCCCAGGGAGAGCATGATGCCTACAGCCAGAGGCTGTGCCGCGCCTTCGCGGCCCGGAAGCTCGCGCATGGCTTCTTCCAGTTCCCCCAGGATATGGGCGATTTTCGTATAGAACATCTTGCCGGCCGGCGTCAGGTGACTGCCCCGGTTCGAGCGCTCGATGAGACGGACGCCGACGAGATCTTCGAGCTTTTTCATCTGCGCGCTGAACGCCGACTGCGTAATGTTCGCCGCCTTGGCAGCCGCCGTGAAGTTGCCGTATTTCCCGTAAATGATGAAATTGCGCAGCTGCTGTATCGATGGTAGATCCATGAGTGTATCCCTCTTTTCATAAAAAAAGACTGCCGCATCTGCGG
>URLP01000165.1 GCA_900548635.1 uncultured Megasphaera sp. | reverse complement strand
TTCAGTTCGACCGCCGTCAGGTCCTTGGCGCCTCGGGCCGTCAAAATCAGGGGAATGGCCGCCGTGCCGGTGCCCAGATCGAGAGCCGGACCGTGCGGTACGGCGCCGAAGTGGGCCAAAAGGACCGTATCGAGGGAAAAGCAGAACTGGTCGTCGCGCTGGATGACTTTCATGCCGTCCAGGACGAGGTCGTCCAGCCGTTCGTGGGGGCCGAGCTTAATGTTCATGTTCCGCTTCCCCGACATCGGACCAGGGCACGTTGATATTGTGGCCCGATTCGAGCTGGACCTTGACCGTATGGTCTTTCATGTGGACGCGCAGGACCGTGCCCACGCCTTCATCGGTCATGACCCGTTTGCCCACGGCCGGCGGCTTTTGCTGTTCGCAGTTCTTCTGCTGGCAGTTGCTGCATTTCAGTTCGCCCGACGTATAGAGCTGGTTTTCATAGCGCAGGCAGCACATGAGGCGGCCGCAGATGCCGGAAATCTTCGTCGGGTTGAGGGACATGCCCTGGCCTTTGGCCATGCGGATGGAAACGGGCTTGAAATCGCCCAGGAAAGTGGCGCAGCAGAGAGGCCGGCCGCAGCAGCCGATGCCGCCGACCATCTTCGCTTCATCGCGCAGGCCGATCTGGCGCAGTTCGATGCGCGTCCGGAAGACCGAGGCCAGGTCGCGGACGAGTTCACGGAAGTCGATGCGGCCGTCAGCGGTGAAGAAAAAGATGATTTTGCCCATATCGAAGGTATAATCGACGTCGATGAGCTTCATGGGCAGTTTATGTTTGGCAATCTTGTTCAGGCAGATGCCGAAGGCTTTCTTTTCCCGTTCCTTATTCTTTTCCACCTGGCGCAGGTCTTTCGCCGTCGCCTTGCGGATGATGGGCTTCAAAGGCTGGACGACATCGGACGCATCGACGCTGCGCGGCGCAATGACGACATGGCCGAATTCCATGCCCCGCGCCGTTTCGACGATGACGCCGTCATCGAGCTTCAATTCGATTTTAGCGGGATCGAAATAATATATTTTTCCGGCAGGTTTAAAACGAACACCTACAACGATCATATAGTTCCTCCTTTTAACTGCAGCGTGCGGATGCAGACGTAGTCCCAGACCAGGCGGACGTTGACGTGGCGCGTCACCGCTTCCAGGCCTTCGCCGAGCACGGCCGAGACGGCGAAAATCGCCTCATCGCTCCAGTACGGCAGCAGTTCTCTCATTTCATGGATATATCCTTTTAAACGTATATAGTCCCTGCCGGCGCCGCTGCGCAGGACGGCCATATCGCGCAGGAAAAGGCTGATCCAGCCCAATATTTCCGTCGTTTCCTTATCGGTCAGAGCCGTCGAGACGGACAGCCATTTGGCATAGGGACAGGCGTGTTTTGCCGTAATCGTCAAAAAATCGAGGGCAAAATGGGCTTTATCGGTGCCGCTGCCGTCGAGATAGTTGAGGACCGTGCGGACGATACCGCCGCCCCAGAGGATGGCTTCGTCGAAGTCGCCGTCGCCGCGCAGGCGCTGCAGGCCCTGGCGCATCTCTTCGTCGCCGACAGGGTCGAAGTGGAAGCGGGCACAGCGGGAAATAATCGTCGGCAGCAGGAGGTCCGGCTGGTCCGTGATCAGGATGAAGCAGACGCCCTGCGGCGGTTCTTCGAGGATCTTCAGCATGCGGTTGGCAAATTCCGTATTCATCGTCTCTACGTGATCGATGATGCAGACCCGGCGCTGACCGGCTTCGCCCTGCAGGGTCAATTCTCCCTGGAGCTGACGGAACTGGTCGACTTTCAGCATCGCGCCCACAGGGGCGATGTAAAAAGCATCGTCCCGGTCCGCTGCCAGGGGCTCGCCTTCGCGGTCGGCCAGGTCACGGAAGACCGGCCGGCCGACCAGGGCCGAAGCGACGGCTATGGCCATCATCGTCTTGCCGATGCCCGCAGGACCCGAAAAAATCATGGCATGAGGGATGCGGTCTTCATCGATGAGACGGGCAAACTGCGCCTTCAAACGGCTATGGCCGACAATCGGCTCGAACAGCGTCATGTCCATGCGTTCCGCCCCCTCTTTTTGTAAATATACCTTAATAATTAATTATAAAAAAAATCCCGCTCAAAGTCTAGAGGAAAAGCAGGGGAGCCTTTTCCCCACTAAAAACTACAAACTCCAAACTTTTACTTCGCAACGTCCCTGACGATTGTCTGATATACGTCCTCGTGTATCTCCTCTGCCGGCTTTATTTTCCCGTTTTTTGTGCAGTCGATGCGCTGCCAGTGATAGCGGGCGGCGAGTTCGTCGTAGGCGTCGTGGCATTTTTTCAGGAAGCCCTCGTTGCCTTCGTGGATGTCGCCGGTCTGGCCGCCGGTCTTGCCCGTCCTTTCGGCCATCAGTTCTTCCGTGACCGCCAGGGGCACGTCGAGGAGACAGACCAGGTCCGGTGCGGGCAGGCCCATCTTGCGGAATTCGAAGTCTTCGAGCCAGTCCAGATAAGCGCGGCGTTCTGCTGGATCATCGATTTTAATCATCTGATAGAGCATGTTGCTCGTCGTATAGCGGTCAGCGATGACGATGCCGCCTTTTTCATAGAAATCCTTCCACTTCATCTGATACGACGCGAAGCGGTCGACGGCAAAGAAGGCCGACGCCGCATAGGGATTGACGGCGTCGGCATCTTTACCGAAATCGCCGCGCAGGTACATCTTGACGAGGGCGCTGGAATCGCTGTCGTAATCGGGATAGCTGACGGCCTTCACAGCATAGCCGTCGCGCTGCAGATGCTCCGTCAGCAGGCGGGTCTGCGTCGCCTTGCCGCTGCCGTCGCCGCCTTCGATGATGAATAACTTACCTTTCATGTGAAACCTCCTTCAAGACGCGAAGCGTCGCCAGTGTTCCGTCGGCCGGGCCGTTCGGCTTATAGCCCGCCGCCATCTTGCTGCGGATATAGTCCAGGCAGTCCGCCGTGATTTCCTCGCCTAACGAAAGGACAGGGATGCCCGGCGGATAGAAAGTCACGTTCTCTGCGGCCGTCCGTCCCAACGCCGCTTCCAAGGGCACTGCTTCACGCGGCAGGTTCCAGGCCCGGCGCGGCGCCATGACGACGTGCGGCTGCGGCAGG
>URLP01000164.1 GCA_900548635.1 uncultured Megasphaera sp. | reverse complement strand
GCCAGTAGAAAAGCGGCGGTTTATCGTACCAGTACTGGCCGAAGATGCGCGGCGAGAGCCAGTCGCCGGCGAGGAGCATTTCCTTTGCCGTTTCGCCGTAGACCGGTTCATCCGGGTCCATTAGGGGCACAGCACCTAAAAATGGCAGCAATATCATTGCTGCCACTAAGGCGACGCTAAGGCCGTAACGATTTTTTACTATCCAATCTTTCATGTTTTTCATGCGACATTTCTCCGACGGCGTTTATGCCAGACGAAGACCGCAGCGGCGATGACGCAGACGGCGATGACGACCAGGAGGAAGATGTGGTTGTACTGGATCAGGTCGCGCCAATGGCTGCCGAGGAGGGAGCCGGCCCAGACGAGGAGCAGTGTCCAGGGGATGGTGCCGATGACTGTGAAGATGATGAACTTCCAGAAGGGGTAGCGGGCGACGCCGGCCGGGAAGGAAATGAACGTGCGCACGCCGGGCAGGCAGCGGCAGATGATGACGGCGATGCCGCCGTACTTGTTGAAGAGGTTTTCGGCCATGCGGAACTTTCGTTCATTAAAGAAAATGTATTTGCCATACTTCAAAAGGATAGGCCGGCCGCCGTAAGAACCGAGCCAGTAGCTGATGACCGAACCGACGAGGCCGGCGATGCAGGCGACGGCAAAGGTCGTCCAGAACGAGAAAATCTGCTGTGAAATGAGGAAACCGGCAAACCCAAGTACGACTTCGCTGGGGATGGGGATATTGGCATTTTCCAATACCATCGCCACGAACATGGCGATATAGCCGTACGATTCCATGAGTTGTAATAACGTATCCAAGTAGGCACACTCCTTATCGATAGACGAAAATAAAGTAAAACTTACGATATTATAGCACAGATGGCCTGCCGGTACTAGTGTCCCGCTGTATTATCCTTTGCTTTTAAAGCATGGGATATGCAGCAGTGCATAGCGGCAGAGCAGGAAGCCGTAGATGACCAGGATGACGGCGGTCAGGACGACTTTCAGCCAAAGGGCGGCGCTTAGGGGCTGGAGGAACCACATGACGTGCAGGATGATCGGTTCGCTGACGAAGAAGAAGCCGTAGGAAATGCGGTGCAGCGTATGGGACCAGGCTGTATGGCTGTTGAACTGTGTCCGGAACCAGCCGCTCAGGCCGAAGATGCTGGCCAGGAGCAGGAGCGCCGGGACGATGGCTGTCACGATGCCTACGCTGTGGGCGCCCATGATGGCGGCATAGACGCCGACCATGACGGCGAAGGCGAAGAGCAGTTTCCCCGACGGCTGATAACCCGAGGCCGTGAACCAGCGGTGCCGGAAGGTGTAGACGCCCAGGGCAAAGGCAAAGGCAGCTAAGATGAGCCAGTCCGGACGGAAGGCGGCGACATAAGGCAGGACGAGCGTCTTGGGCAGATAGGTCTGACAGAAAAAGAGCAGGACCGAAAGGACGATGAAAAAGCCAATCAGGAAGAGCAGGGACGGACGCCCGGCCGCGCGGTGCTGCAGGAAACTATGGCTCATGTGCTTGGCCAGCGCCAGGCCGGCAAAGAGCAGGAAGAGCCAGAGCAGGACCCATGACGTGACGGGAAGGGCTGCTGTCAGCCAGCTTTCTTCGAGGCCGAGGAAAAAGAGGACCAGTCCCGGCCAGCCAAGATGTTTCCATTTGTCTTTCAGGAAAAACGGGATCATATGCGTCCGCAGGGCAGAAGCGCCGAAATAAGCGCTGATGAAGAATACAAGGGAAATAGCGATGACTGCGCTTTCTTCATAAAAAGCGTGCCACGGCTGCAGCAGCAGGGCGGCAACCGTCAGGATGACGGCAGCGCTGCGCAGGTTATCAAAGTAAATGAAGCGTTTCATGAAAAGGCCTTCTTTCTTTGCCGCAGTACAGGTCGTTTTGCTTGTCCTTCACTGCGACTCTATATTATAATATCATTATAACGAATTTTTAACGGATGTAAAAAATAATTTGAAAGAAGTGATATTATCATGATTTCTACGGAAGACAGCATCATCCGCCTCGTCATCGCCCTCATCCTGGGCGGCCTCATCGGCTATGAACGGCAGTCCCAGAATAAGGCCGCCGGTCTGCGGACGAATATCCTGGTCTGCGTCGGCTCCTGCCTCTGTATGATTATCTCCATCAACATCGCCATGGACTATTATTTTACTTTTGGCTATAACAATTCCGACCCCGAACGGATCGCTGCCCAGGTCGTCTCCGGTGTTGGTTTCATCGGTGCCGGCACGATCCTAGCCAATCAGAAGAACCGCAGCGTCCGCGGTCTGACGACGGCAGCCGGGCTCTGGGCCGTCGCAGCCATCGGCCTCGTCGTCGGCGCGGGCTATCTGGTCCTGGCCATCGTGGCGACAGTCCTGATTTTCGTCGTCCTTTCGCTCTTCATCCATTTCGATACGCGCATGGAAGCGCGCTTCCGCAAGCGCTACGTCATGCATCTGGTCATGCGCAACAACGTCGGCCAGGCTCGCAAGCTGTCGGCCTTCATCCACGACCATCATATGAATATCAAAACATTCCATTCGCATAACGACGACGACGCGACGCTGGCCGACATCGACCTGGAACTGAAGGCGGAACGCTATATGGATGAAGCGGAAATCATCAGTCAGCTCCTGGCCATCAAGGGCATCAAGAAGGTCACCTTCCAGCTTGAAAAAGAAGAGAAAGAAGAAAAACAAAGCGTATAAAGTATCTTGTATACAACATACTTTTCTTGTATACAGTATTTTATCCGTTTCACTATATAAAAACTCTTTTCGCAGTGCTATAATGAAGGACGTCAGAACATTTGGAGAGAACAAGTGTCCACGTAAAATAAACGAAACAGTACAGAGAGGGGTTTTTGTTATGACGATTATGGCAGCAGCAAGCAGAGAAGGCAAAGTATTAAGTGACGTGGTATTCGCCGCCGGTGCCGCAGCGCGTGAAGCAGCAGCACTGTACGGCGAAGACAAAGTCGTCAATGCGACGGTCGGCTGTTATGCCGGCGAAGACGAAAAACTGGCTTGTCTGCTTGTCGTCGAACAATTATACCGCTCTTTGCCGATGAGCGATTTCATTACCTATGCGCCGCCGATCGGCCTCGAAGGCTACCGCAAAGCCGTCATCGACGAAACCTTTGAAGACTGCCGTCCCGAAGGCTATGTCGACGCCGTGGCCACGTCT
>URLP01000163.1 GCA_900548635.1 uncultured Megasphaera sp. | reverse complement strand
GCGCTCCCTGCTGCCGCTCAGGTCCAGGCCGTAGAGGAGGGACAATTCTTCCAAAAGGGACGAACGCAGGGAAAGATACGCGAAGTCCCGGCGTATTTCAGGTGAGAGTTTCATGAGCAAACCTTCTTCCTTTTCGTTTTTCTTCTACTCTAGCAGAGAAAAATGAAAAGAACCTGAAAAGGAAGACCTTTCCAGGTTAAAATTTGCTGAGAATTTTATTTTTGGCTCAGTTTCGTCAGAAGGCGGATGAGCTCCGCCTGTTCGTCTTCGCTGAGACGGTTCATGAGCGTCGAGATGCGCAGATAATGGCCCGGCAGGACCTGATCCATGAAGTCCCTGCCTTTGTCCGTGAGGCTGACTTTCTTCCCCCGTTTGTCTTCCTGGTCGATGGCGACCGCTGCCAGCCCGTCACGAACCATACGCTTGACCATGGTCGTAATCGTCGCCCGCGTGACGCCCGTCTTGGCGGCCAGCCGCGACGGCGCGATGCCGTCCGGATTCTGATGCATGACGATCATGACCCGCAGCTTCCCCTGGGACAGGTGGTAGTCCCGGATGAGGACGTCGTTAATCGAAGCCCGGATGATTTCAGCGGCCTGTGAGATGCGCAGCATCGCCAGGACAGCCGACGGTTCGATTTCCGGAATGACTTTGGCATGTTTCTCCAATTCTTCCCGTGTCGGGAATGCTTCAAATCTCATAATAATCCCCTCTTTTGTTAGCTCGCTAAGCATAATTATAAAATAAAAAAGGGGAAAACACAAGTTTTTCCCCTTTTTATTTTGCAGACTGCGAGCTGCCAACTGCGGACAGCCGGGCCGCAGGCCCTTACATATTCTTGCTGCGCAGATCCGCGAGGATTTCCTGGACGCGGGCAGCCGCTTTGTCGATGGCTACGACTTCCTGTTCACCTGTGCGGCGGACCTTGATTTCTACCGTGCCGTCAGCGGCGCTCTTCTTGCCGACGGTGACGCGGACCGGATAGCCGATGAGGTCGGCATCGTTGAATTTGACGCCAGCCCGTTCCTTACGGTCATCGAGGAGGACATCGACCTTCTGATGCTGCAGGGTCTGGTAAAGGTCGTTGGCAATGCGGACCTGGTCTTCATCCTTGCTGCTGACCGGAATGACAGCGACTTCAAAAGGCGCAATGGCCACAGGCCACATGATGCCGTGTTCGTCGTGGAACTGTTCGATGGCCGCGGCGATGGTACGGGTAACGCCGATGCCGTAGCAGCCCATGACGTAAGGCTTGGCCTTGCCGTTCTGGTCGAGGAAGGTCGCATGGAGGGCTTCGGAGTATTTCGTCCCCAGTTCAAAGACCTGGCCGACTTCGATGCCGCGCATGATTTCGACAGGCGCACCGCAGTGCGGGCATTTGTCGCCGGCAACCATGCTGCGGATAGTCGTGACCGTGACATCTTTGAAGTCCCGCTTCGGGTTGACATTCTGATAGTGATAACCCGCTTTATTGGCGCCCGTGACGCCGTTGGGGACGTTCATGGCCGACGGATCGACGAGGACGAAGAACGTTTCATTGTCCGGCTTGTCGGCATCCATGGGGCTCATGTAGCCCGGCTGCAGACCGTGGGCTTTCAGCTGTTCTTCCGTCGCCGCTTCGATGACGTTGCCGCCGACGAAGTTCTGGACAGCGACGTCATTGACTTCGTGGTCGCCGCGGACCATGCAGAGGACCGTCTTTTCGCCGTCGATGGTGAAGGCCACGGCTTTGATCGTCTTTTCTACGGGGATACCGAGGAATTTCGCCAAATCTTCAATCGTCGAGCAGTTCGGCGTTTCAATCAGTTCGACAGGCTTTTCTTCTTCGGCCGGCATTTCCAGGGCTGCCGGCAGGGCTTTTTCAATATCGGCGGCGTAGTCGCATTTCGTGCAGGAAACGACTTCGGCTTCACCGGCCTGGGCGAGGGCCATGAATTCATGGGTATTGCCGCCGATCTGGCCGCTGTCTGCTTCGACAGGCTTGAAGTTCAGGCCGCAGCGCGTAAAGATGCGCGTATAGGCATCGTATTCGTCCTGGTAGCTCTTGTGCAGGCCTTCTTCGTCGACGTCGAAGGAATAGGCGTCCTTCATGACGAATTCGCGGCTGCGCATGAGGCCGAAGCGAGGCCGGATTTCGTCGCGGTATTTATTCTGCATCTGCCAGAGCGTAAGCGGCATCTGCTTGTACGAACGCAGTTCATTGCGGACGAGGGTCGTAATCAGTTCTTCATGTGTCGGGCCGAGGCAGAAGTGGTTGCCGTGACGGTCTTCGAGCTTGAACATTTCCGGACCATAAGCATTCCAGCGGCCCGATTCATGCCAGATTTCCGCCGGCTGCATAATGGGCATCATGATTTCCTGTGCACCGATGCCGTCCATTTCTTCACGGATGATGGCTTCGATCTTCAGTTCGACACGGCGGCCGAGAGGCAGGAAGGAATACAAGCCGCCGCCGTTCTTGCGGATCATACCGGCTTTCAACATATACTGATGGCTGGCGATTTCGGCGTCTGCCGGGATTTCCCGCAGCGTCGGACTATACAATTTCGATGCTAACATGAGTTAAGACTCCTTTGTAAGTGATTTTTCGATTTCTTCCAGAAGGCTGGGCACGAGCTGGTCTTCCGGCACCGTGCGCAGGACCTGGCCGTGGGAAAAGACGATGCCCTTCCCTTTGCCGCCGGCAATGCCGAAGTCGGCTTCCTTCGCTTCACCGGGCCCGTTGACGACGCAGCCCATGACGGCGACCTTGATAGGGACCGTCAAATGGGAAATGGCCGCTTCGACTTCCTTAGCCAGTTCGATGAGCTGGACCTGCGTACGGCCGCAGGTCGGGCAGGAAACGAGGGTCGGCCCGAACTGGCGCAAATCAAGGGAGCTGAGGATGGTCTGTCCGGCTTTGATTTCTTCTACCGGATCCCCCGTCAGGGAGACGCGGATCGTATCGCCGATGCCTTCATGCAGCAGCGTGCCGATGCCGACGGCCGACTTGATGCTCCCCTCCCGGACCAGACCGGCTTCAGTGACGCCCAGATGCAGGGCATAGGGCACTTTGTCGGCCAGCTGTTCATAGGCTTCGATCATCAGGGGGACGTCGGACGATTTCAGGGAAATGACCATCTGACGGTAATCCATCCGTTCCAGGATACGGATATGGCGCAGGGCGCCTTCGACCATGGCTGCGGCTGTCGGATGGCC
>URLP01000162.1 GCA_900548635.1 uncultured Megasphaera sp. | reverse complement strand
AAACTGGCACAGACGGTCACGCCGCCTGTCAGGGGGGCACACGTTTTCTGCCGTGACGGCGAAATCAGCTTTTCCGGCCCTGAATCGCAGGGACAGCGCCTGGTCGCTGCCGCAGCCGACAGCCCGGCCCGCCTCTGCAGCTGGACACTGAGTACGGTCTGGCGCGGCCTGGAAAACCTCCTGGCCTTTGCCGCAACTGACGGTATGAGCCATCTCGCAGCGGCCGGCGGCGTCATGTCGAACGGTTACCTGCGCCGTCAGCTGAGCGATTGGTGCCGCCGCCGTCATGTACGCCTTGACCTGGCTGCCGACGGCTTCAGTGCCGACAATGCCTCAGGTGCTGCCTTCTGGGCAGCCGTACAGGAAGGGAAGAAATCATGAAATATGCATCGGTCACGGACGTCGTCCGCCGCATCAAGGCGGATATCCACGGTGACTACCGCCTGCAGAGTATCGCCATGGAAGGCAATATCATCGGCCTCAAGCGGGCGTCCAACGGCCATTATTATATGAATATCCGCGATGAACAGTGCTCCATCCGGGCCATCGTCTTCCGCAGCCGCGTGACGGCAGCGGTCCGGGCCGCCCGCGAAGGGGACCACGTCATCGTCATCGGCGCTGTCAATGTCTACGAAAAAGGCGGCGCCCTTTCCTTTGTCATTGAACAGCTCTTTTCCCAGGGGACAGGCTCTCTGCAGGCCCAGTATGAACGCATCAAGAACGAGCTCGCCGCCCAGGGCTATTTTGACAGCAGCCATAAACAGGAACTGCCACGCTTTCCCTGGCGCGTCGGCGTCGTGACATCGCGCACCGGCGCAGTCCTGCACGATATCTATAAGATTGCCGGCGAACGCAATCCTTATGCCGATATCGTCCTTTGTCCCGTGCCCGTCCAGGGCGACGGTGCCGATACGGCCATTGCCGCAGCCATTGAGAAGATGGGGAAGAAGAAAGACCTGGACGTCCTCATCGTTGGCCGCGGCGGCGGTTCCATGGAAGACCTCTGGTGTTTCAACAGCCCGGCCGTCGTCAAGGCCATCTATGCGGCGAACGTGCCGATTATCACGGCTATCGGCCACGAAACGGATACGACCCTGGCAGACTATGCTGCCGATGTGCGGGCAGCGACACCGACCCATGCCGCAGAAATGGCTTTTTCGGACATCCGGGAAATCGAACTCGACCTGGCGAACTTAGCCGAAGAGGCCTATGAAAAAGTCATGGCCCGGATCGACAGTGAAGAACGCCGCGTCGAACAAGTGACGGCGCGCCTCAACCTGCAGCGCTATGATGCCTTCCTGGCCATGAAGGAGACCGAAGTCGCAAGCCTCATGGAAAAGGCCGAACGTCAGCTGCGCCTGCAGCTCCAGCAAAAAGAAGGGCGTTTCCGGACCCTGCAGGCATCCTTAACGGCCCTCAACCCGGCAGCCCTCGTGCGCCGCGGCTACGGCCAGCTCATGCAGGATAAGAAAATCATTACGGACATCCGCAGCATTTCTAAGGAAAAACCGCTGCAGATACAGCTCGTCGACGGTCTCGTCACGGCGGATGTCAAAGAGGTGGACATTTATGGCAAGAACGACTGATAAATTGAAGAGCTTTGAAAGCAATTATGAAAAATTGGAAGAACTCGTACGCGAACTGGATGCGCCGGACCTGACGCTCAAACAGTCCCTGGACTTATACGAAAAGGCTGTCAAATTATCCCAGTCCTGCGAAGGCGCACTGGAATATGCCCGCCAGAAGGCCCAGGCCCTGGCCGACGTGCGCACCGAAAAAGAAAGTGCTGACGAAGGACCGTCTGAAGGGGTGCTTGACTTATGACTTTTGAAACGTATTTAATGAACTGGAAAGAGCGCATCGATGCCCGTTTAAAGACCCTCCTGGTCACGGAAGAACCGCATTTTGCCAGGCTCTATGAAGCCATGAACTACAGCCTCCTCGCCGGCGGCAAGCGTCTCCGTCCCATCCTTCTCCTGGCGGCGGCGGAAGCCCTCGGCAAAGACGCAGCGCCGTATCTTGATTTGGCCTGTGCCTTAGAGTGCATCCACACGTATTCCCTCATCCACGATGACCTGCCCTGCATGGATGACGATGACCTGCGCCGCGGCAAGCCGACGAACCACGTCGTCTACGGGGCAGGACTGGCAACCTTGGCCGGCGACGGCCTCTTGACCTTTGCCTTTGAACTCCTGGCCCGCCAGCAGCAGATTGCGCCGGAAAAATTGAACCGCTGCATCGCCCTCATCGCCAGGGCAGCCGGACCTGCGGGCATGGTCGGCGGTCAGGCTTTCGACCTGGCTTCGGACGGTGAGATGGCTATCGGCAGGGAAGGGATGGAACTTTTGCACCGCTCCAAGACGGGCGTCATCTTCAAGGCGGCCATCGAAATGGCAGCTGTCCTGGCCGATGCCGCGCCCGAGCAGCGTCAGGCCCTCGATGACTATGCCCTCTATATGGGCCTGACCTTCCAGATTACTGATGACATCCTCGACGTCGTCGGCGATGAGAAGGTGCTTGGTAAGCCCGTCGGCAGCGACCTGCGCAACGACAAGGCGACGTATGTGACTATCTTTTCCCTCGACGAAGCGCGGCGCATGGCCGCTGAAGCCGCAGAGAAAGCCGTCTCGGCCCTGCAGCCTTTGGGAGATTCGGCCTGGTTCCTCAAGGCCCTCGTCGAACATCTCCTGACGCGGACGAAATAAGTTTCATGGATCATAAATTACAGCAAGCGAGGTATCTTTGTATGCAGCATAAAGAAAGACTGGACGTGCTCCTCGTCAACCGCGGCTTGTCGGAAAGCCGGGAAAAGGCCAAAGCGACCATCATGGCCGGCCTGGTCTTTGTCGACAACCAGCGCGTCGATAAGGCGGGGACGAAATTACCCGTCGATGTAGATATTAAAGTCAAAGGCAACCCCATCCCTTATGTCGGCCGGGGCGGCCTGAAGTTGGAAAAAGCCATGGAAACCTTTCCCATCGACCTGATGGGCAGGACGATGATGGATATCGGCGCCTCGACAGGAGGGTTCACAGACTGCGCCCTCCAGCGCGGCGCGGCTAAAGTCTTTGCCGTTGATGTCGGCTACGGCCAGCTGGCCTGGAAGCTGCGCACGGATGACCGCGTCGTCAATATGGAACGGACCAATATCCGCAACGTCACCGTCGATGATATTGGCGAACCTGTCGATTTCATTTCTATTGACGTTTCCTTTATTTCCCTCCTGAAAATCATGCCG
>URLP01000161.1 GCA_900548635.1 uncultured Megasphaera sp. | reverse complement strand
GGCAGCCGATGCGGTTGTACGAACGGACCGGGCTGTTGACGCCGCCCGGCATCAGGGTCTGTGCTTCTGCAAAGGCAGCAGCGGATTTTTCTAAATGAAGCATGGAAAGGCCTCCTCATTATTCTTTGATATCGAGATTGAAGACGTTCCGCAGTTCGCGGACGACCCTGTCTTCATCGGGCGTGTTGGCCGCTTCGACCGTGCGCCGCAGGGGGGCGCGCAGGATCTTGCGGACCAGGATGTGCGATAAGTCTTCGACGACGCGGAACTGGTCGTCCGTCAGTTCGGGCAGCTTGTTGCGGGCCCGTTTCACGAAATGGCGCCGTGTCCGTTCGGCCTGCTGGGAGAGGCTGAGGACGACGGGGCGGACCGAGAGGTACTGATAGCGGTCGACCATGTCCTTTACGGCTGCGTCGACGATGTAGCTGGCGGCGACGGCTTCGCGCTGGCGCGTCGCTTCATTGTCGTGGACCACTTCTTCGAGGTCGTCGATGTTGTAGAGCGTAACATTCGGCAAATGCGTGACGGCCGGGTCGACGTCGCGCGGCACGGCGATGTCGATGAGCAGGAGCGGCCGATCCTTGCGCAGTTCCTGGAAGCGGCGCAGGCGGGGCACGCTGATGACGTAGTGCGGTGCGCCCGTGGAAGCGATGATGATGTCCACGTCGCGGACGACAGAATCGGCGTCTTTATAGTGGACGGCCTGGCCGCCGACGTCGTCCGCCAGTTCCTGGGCCCGTTCCAGATGACGGTTGATGATGTATAATTTGCCTGCCCCTTTGCCGAGGAAGTTCTGCGCCGTCAGGCGGGCCATCTGGCCGGCACCGTAGAGCAGGAGGTTCTTGCCCGCAAGGGAGCCTAAGGCCTTTTCGGCCATCTGGACGGCGGTATAGCTGACGGAGACGGCGTTGTAGGCGATGTGCGTTTCCGTGCGCACGCGCTTGCCCGTGGCGATGGCCTGCTGGAAGAGCATGTTCAAAATGGCACTGGTCGCGCCGTTTTCGTGGGCCATGATGTAGGCCTGCTTGACCTGGCTCAGGATCTGGCCTTCGCCGAGGACCAGGGAATCGAGGCTGGCCGCGACGTCGAAGAGATGGTGGATGCAGGCTTTCCCTTTATAGCTGTAGAAATAGGACGGCTCTGCCTGGGGACGGCCGGCTGTATCGAGGAAGAAGTCGTACAGGGCCTGTTCATTGTCCCGGATGTCGTCGACGACAGCGTAGATTTCCGCGCGGTTGCACGTCGAAAGGATGACGGCTTCGCGTAGTCCTGGGTAGTCGTCGAGGCGCTGCAGGCTGGCGTGGATGGCCTCCGGCGTCATGGTGAACTGTTCCCGGATGGCGACGGGGACGGTCTTATGGTTGAGTCCGAGAATGACGAGATCCATCTTAAGCCTCTACTTCGTCGTTCTTCAGCCATTTGGCGACGTCCACGGCGTGGTAGGTGATGATGATGTCCGCACCGGCGCGCTTCATGCTCGTCAGTTCTTCCATGACGATGCGCTTTTCGTCGATCCAGCCGTTACGGGCGGCGGCTTTGACCATGGCGTATTCGCCGCTGACGTTGTAGGTCGCAATCGGGCGCTGGCAGCGCTGGCGGGCCTGGTAGACGATATCGAGGTAGGAGAGGGCGGGCTTGACCATGATGATGTCTGCCCCTTCTTCAAGGTCGAGGTCGATTTCCTTCATCGCTTCGCGGCGGTTGGCCGGGTCCATCTGGTACTGACGGCGGTCGCCGAAGTGCGGTGCCGAATCGGCGGCGTCGCGGAAGGGACCGTAGAAGCCCGACGCGTATTTGGCGGCGTAGGACATGATCGTCGTGTTGATGAAGCCGGCACCGTCCAGAGCCTGGCGGATGGAAGCGATGCGGCCGTCCATCATGTCCGACGGGGCGACGATGTCTGCGCCGGCTTCGGCCTGGCTGAGGGCGACTTTATTGAGCAGTTCCAAGGTGGCGTCGTTGTCGACGTAGTGGTCCTTGAGGCAGCCGCAGTGGCCGTGGTCCGTGTACTGGCAGAGGCAGACGTCGCCGACGATGATCATTTCAGGGAAATGTTCCTTGATGGCGCGGATGGCGCGCTGGACCGGGCTCTGCGGGTCCCAGGCGCTGGAACCGATTTCATCTTTATATTCCGGCAGGCCGAAGATTTCGACGGCGCGCAGGCCGAGGGAATAGATTTCTTCAACCAGGCGCAGGGCGTTGTCCACGGAAAGGTGATAGCAGCCGGGCATGCTCGGGATTTCTTCTTTGACCTTCGTGCCGGGGACGACGAAAATCGGATAAATCAGGTCGCTGAGACAAACGTGGTTTTCCCGGACCATGGCGCGGATCGGTGCGGAAAGGCGCAGGCGGCGGGGGCGCAGGGTATTCAGTTTCATTCTTTCAATCTCCAATCTCTAATGCATTCCGCCAGGCCTTTCGTGGTGTACGTCTTGGCGGTGATAATCTTTTTCAGGCCTGCTTCCTGACAGGTGCGGGCCGTGATCGGGCCGATGCAGGCGAAAGTAATGTCTTGCAGTGCTTCCGACGAAGCCTCCGTGAGGGACAGAAAGCTGCGCACAGCCGACGAGCTGGTGAAGGTGACGACGTCGAGCGCTTTGTGCTGCAAAAGGTCTTTCAGGGCCTCGCCGTTCTCGCTGGCCGGGAGCGTGCAGTAGGCTTCGCAGACGTCGACGGAGGCGCCATAGCGGCGAAGCGTGTCGGGCAGGATGGAACGGGCTTCTTTAGCGCGCGGGATGAGGATGCGTTCGCGCCCGTTTAGGAGCGGTTCCAGGGCCGCTGCCAGGCCTTCGGCGCAGTAGGCGCTGGGCACGACGTCGGCTGTAAGGCCGTAAGGTTCGAGGGCTTTAGCTGTCGCCGAACCGATGGCGGCGAGCTTCGCTTTACCCAGGGCGCGGCTGTCGAGCTGATGGCTGTGCAGGCGGCGGAAAAAGGCGTCGACACCGTTCGTACTGGTGAAGATGAGCCAGTCGTAGTCAGAAAGATGGTCGATGGCAGCGTCGAGGGCTTCGTAGTCGTCCGTCGGCGGCGTGATGCGGATCGTCGGCACTTCGAGGCAGCGGGCGCCCAGTTCTTCGAGCTGCTGCGTCAGGGCCGGCGCCTGGGCGTGGGTCCGCGTGACAGCAATCGAGAGGCCGAAGAGGGGCTTCGTATCGAACCACTGCATGGACGGCCGCAGGGCGACGACGTCGCCGACGATGAAGACTGCCGGCGGCTTGAACTGACAGGCTGCGGCCTTTTCGGCGATGTCGCCGACGGTGCCCGTCAGGGTTTCCTGGACGGGCTTCGTACCCCAGCGGACGAGGGCCGCCGGCGTGTCGGCC
>URLP01000160.1 GCA_900548635.1 uncultured Megasphaera sp. | reverse complement strand
CAGCAGGCAGCCTGCCGCCATGATGCGGTTCTCGCGGATAATGACGGCGCCGTCGTGGAGGGGCGTGTTAGGAATGAAAATATTTCCCAGCAGTTCCCGCGAGACAAGGCCGTCGATGGCAATGCCCGTATCGATGTAGTCATTGAGGCCGACTTCGCGTTCAAAGACGATGAGCGCCCCTGTATGGGTCTTGGAGAGGGATTCGCTGATGGCGACGATTTCATCGATAAGCCGTTCCAGCTCTTCCATGCTGATGACCTGACCGGAACGGAAAAAGCGCCCGCGCCCGATCTGTTCCAGGGCCCGGCGCAGTTCCGGCTGGAAGACGACAGGCAGGGCAACGAGGATGACCGTCATCCCCTGCTGCAGCATCCAGTTGATGACGTGCAGGTCCAGGATCTTACTGACCACCGTGACCACGCCCAGGACCAGGAGCCCCTTGATCAGGGCCACAGCCCGCGTATTGCGAATCAGGATGAACAATTTATAGAGGACAAAGGCAACGAGCAGGATATCCAATATATCGAGCAGCCGAAAGCTGCTGATGAAACCTTGAAGGGGTAGATACATGTGGCTTCACTCCATAAAAGAGAATAAAATACAATAGGTATCCTTATTTTACAATATTTTGAGCATAAAAAAAAGGCTGTTGCGTGAAGCAACAGCCTTTTCGTGGTTCGTTTGACGTGCGTCGTTTGTCGAAGCGGTTCACAGCTGCCGCCCGATTCATGCACAGGATTCAGGCAGGCGCCCCACGTGGGCGCCCCTACACGGCAAACGACATGAAAAAATAAGCATTTATGACAGCCAATGCAGCATGCACGCCCACCCTATTTTTCCGCCACCGCTTTTTTTTCGGCTTCGTGGACGATGCGGAGGTTGGCTTCCTGTTTGGCCAGGGTTTCGAAGTTGATGGACTTCAGACGATTCGACAGGTCGCGCTGGATATCGGCAAAGGCCGCATAAATGGAACACATGCCGCTGCAGCCGCGGCTGCACGAGCCGATATCATGGAGACAGCGCTGCAGTTCCGTCTGGCCTTCGACGGCATCAATGATGTCGTAAAGCGTAATATCCTTCGGTGCCCGCTGCAGGGCAAAGCCACCTTCGACGCCGCGGTAGGATTTCATGATGCCTGCTTTGGTGAGGCTGCGCATGATTTTCAAAAGGAAACGTTCCGGTATATTCTGTTTTTCAGCCAGTGCCGCGCCGGTAATTTTCGTACCTGCCGGCAGCGATGCTAAATAAAGGACCATGCGGAAAGCATAGTCCGTAGCCTGATTCAATCTCATAACACTACCCCCTTGCATTTTATCTAAGTAGTATTATACAATAAAAGACCAAAAAAGTATAGTTTCAATTATGTTGCCTCTGTGTGTCGGAGTACATTTATAATTTACTTCTCCATCGGGCAGGGGCCGGTTTTTATATATCGTTTGCCGTGAACGAACCACAAAAGGGGCTTGTCGCCTAAGGCGACAGCCCCTTTTCTCTTACAGAAAATCTATGATTTTGAAGATGATGGCTGACATGAGGGCGCTGATAGGGATAGTGATGACCCAGGCGACGAGCATGCTGCGGGCGACGCCCCAGTGGACGGCACGGACGCGTTCAGCCGAACCGATGCCCATGATAGAGCCCGAGACGACGTGGGTCGTACTGACGGGCAGATGGAGGAAGGTCGCCGTAAAGATGACGATGGACGAATTCAGGTCGGCCGCAAAGCCGTTGATCGATTCCATCTTGAAGATCTTCGTCCCCATCGTGGAAATGATGCGCCAGCCGCCGGCTGACGTGCCGAGGGCCATGGACGTGGCACAGGCAATTTTGACCCAAACAGGGATTTCCATGGTATCGATGTAGCCGCCGGACAAGAGAGCCAGGGCGATGATCCCCATGGCCTTCTGGGCGTCGTTGGAGCCGTGGGAAAAAGCCATCAGGCTCGCTGAGACGAGCTGCATCTTGCGGAACTGGCGGTTCAGGGCCAACGGCGAATACTTGCGCACGACCCAGAGGATGCCGATCATGACGAAATAGCCCGTCACTAAGGCGACAACAGGCGAGAGGATCAGGGAAAGGATGATCTTGCCGATGCCGTTCATATCGAGAGCCGCCGGGCCGACGCTGATGCAGACGGCGCCGATGACGCCGCCGATCAGAGAATGGGACGAACTGCTCGGGATGCGGTAGTACCAGGTCAGGACATTCCAGATGATCGAGCCGATGAGAGCGGCGACGATGACTTCCAGACTGATTTCCGCCGGATTGAGGACCAGGTCGCCGCCGATGGTCTTGGCGACGCCCGTACTGATTGTCGCACCGAGGAAATTCAGGCACGCTGCCATCATGATGGCGTGGCGCGGCGTGATGGCCCGCGTCGAGACGCTGGTAGCGATGGCGTTAGCCGTATCGTGGAAACCGTTAATATAGTCAAAGAGGACGGCCAACAAAACGATGGCCCAGATTAACCAATGCTCAGGCATATTTCAGTACAACCCTCCTGAAAGTAACAACCAAATCTTCACAGTCATCTGTGACGTCTTCGACGGACTGGAGGATTTCCTTCCACTTGATGATTTCAATGGGATCCTTACAGTTCCGGAACAAGTTCGCCATTTCTTCATGGTACAAGTCGTCGCAGTCCTGTTCCAGCTTGAGGACTTTTTTGCTCCGCGCTTCGACTTTCAGGTAATTTTTCTTGAGGTCCTTCATGTAGCCGATGGATTTGCGGATTTCCTTCATGGCCTTGGCCGTGATGGTCGCCATCTTCTTAGCGCCGTCCGTCGCTTCGCCGACTTGGTACATGCACATTTTATCCATGATTTCACTGATATTGTCGATGGCTGCATCGAGCTGGTCGATCAGCTGCTGGATATCTTCGCGGTCCATAGGCGTGATGAAGGTTTTCTGCAGACGCTTCATCGTTTCCATGACCAGCACATCCGCCTGGTCCGTGAGGGCGTCGATTTTTTCCAGTGCCTCTTCCTTCGCGATGTCGCCGTTAATCGCCTGGCTCAAAAGTTCCGCTGCTTCATAGCTCAGCGTCGCATGTTGATCCAGCAGGGAAAAGAATTTTTCTTCCTTAGGCTTCAAGTGAAATGCCATTGTCATCGATCTCCTTAACAAAAAGATAGGGATAGCCTTTATTGAATATTTATATACTTATTACTCTTTCTTTACAAGGCTCTAATTTGCATTATATCATATGGCCTCTTATTATTCTATAACATGGCCGCATTTTTTCGCCTTCAGCCTACAGGAAAGGCATTACAAAAGGCTCTGTCACAACAAATGGTTGATTTTTGACGAGAAATAGCGTATAATAATAGT
>URLP01000159.1 GCA_900548635.1 uncultured Megasphaera sp. | reverse complement strand
GCCGGCCGCAGAGTTCCACCAGTTGCGCGTGGCCGACGTCGATGGCGACGGCATATTTCGAAGGGATGCGGCAGAGTTCGCCTACGGCGCCGCAGAGATGGCTGCGCCAAGGCTGCCGGACCGTGAGGACGACCTTGACGGCCCGCCCCAGGCCTTCGTGTTCGCTTTCCATGCTCTGGAGGACGCGCAGGCGCTGGGCAGCGGCGTCGACGTCACTGCGCCGGCGGCGCGCAGCGTCTGCTTCCTGCCGGCGCGCAGCCCCTTCTGCTTTGGCGCTGTCGGCTTTTTTCTTCCAGCTCTCGTACCGGCTGGCAGCGTCTGCCTGGTGTTCTTTGGCAGCAGACAGGTTCTCTTTCTGCTTTTCCCAATGATCAAGGGCTTCTTTGCAGGCCGCGGCATTTTCTTCCAAGCGCCGGCGCAGGTCTTCTGCATCGCGGCGCAGGATAAACGCCTCGCGGCTGCGCTTGGAATTGGCATCGACCCGTTCCTGCAGGGCCTTTGCGGCCGCTTCGGCTTTCGCTTCGGCCTGGCCGAAAAGGGTCTGGGTCAGGGCCAGGGCTTTCCGGGCCGCCGCCAATTCTGTCCCTTTCTGGTCTTTCTGGGACTGGAGAAACACTTTTTGTTTCTGCCAGTTTTCCCGGCGCTGCTGCAGCTGGGCTGCTTCGGCAGCGGCTTCCTTTTCGCTCTCTGCCAGTTCGGCCTGGCGCTGCCTGCAGGCTTCGCGGCGGTGGACGAGGCTGTCCCGTTCATTATGGACGGCCAGGGTCTCTTCGTCGAGGCGGCGCAGTTTTTCTTCTTCCGAAGCCATGGCGGCGAGCAGGGCCTTGCGCTTCCCTTCGGCTTCTGCCAATTCGGCAGCGGCCTTTTCTTCTTCGGCAGCCGCTGTCAGGCGGTTGTTTTCAGCTTTTTCCAGGAGGCGTTCGCTGTTGCGCAGTTCCTGCAGGGTCAGCGTCCCTTCGTAAGCCAGGCGTTCGCCGTCGAGGCAGCGGAATTTCTGCAGCGTCTCCGCCTGTACCTGAAGCGGTCCCAAGCGTTCTTCGAGGACGCCCATCAAGTCGCGGATGCGTTCCAGATTGCGTTCCGTTTCGGCAATCTTGCGCAGGCCGTCGGCTTTGCGCCCTTTGAAGCGGCTGATGCCGGCCACTTCTTCGAAGATGACGCGCCGTTCTTCAGGCTTGCTGTTGAGGATGCGATCGACGCGGTTCTGGCCGATGACGGCCATCGAATCCTGACCGATGCCCGTATCGGCAAAAAGGAGATGGATGTCTTTCAGGCGGCACGGCCGGCGGTTGATATAGTATTCACTGTCGCCGGAGCGGAAGAGGCGCCGCGTGACGACGACTTCCGTGAACTCCGTATCCAGGGCATGATCACTGTTGTCGAAGTAGAGGGATACTTCGGCGGCGCCCTGAGGCCGCCGCGTCTGGGTACCGGCAAAGATGATGTCTTCTGACTTCTGACCGCGCAGCTGGCGGACGTTCTGTTCCCCCATGACCCAGCGGACGGCATCGGAAATATTGCTCTTGCCGCTGCCGTTCGGACCAACGATGGCCGTAATGCCCTTGTCGAAGGTCAGGGTCGTCTTATCTGCAAAGGACTTGAAGCCCCGCAGTTCCATTTTCAATAATTGCATGCTGTCTACTCTCTCTGTGGACTGCCCGGGCGGACATTTTTCCCGCTCCGGAACAGTCCTGCTTATTTACATATTCAATTTATCATACCATAATTCACGGCCTGCCGCTACCGTTCAGGCCTGAAAGGACGTGCGCAAAGTTTCTGTAAAATATCGGGGAAAACCTTGACGAGTCCTGTCTTAATGGATTATATTAGAATTTGGGTTTGAGGGCCCTCATTCTGCAGAAAGGGAGAACACCGTAATGATTCAAGTTTATAAACACAGCAACGGCCATCTGGAAGACAACATCTCCCTGGCCTCGGCTGAAAAAGGTTCATGGATCCACGTCATAAATCCTGATTCTGAGGATTTACAGCTCGTATCCATGGTCACGGAAATCCCCACTGATGTGCTGAAAACTGCCTTGGACACGGAAGAACGTTCTCACGTCGAGATCGAGGACAACTACATCTTCGTCGTCATCAACATCCCGATCATTTTGGAAACGGACAGCTATGACACCCTGCCGCTGGGCATTTTCATTACACCGGACTTCATCATCACCCTCTGTATCCAGGAAACAGAAGTCATGCGCGCTTTTACAGAGAACAAGTATCCCTTGTTCTATACCTTCAAGAAAACGCGCTTCCTCTTCCAGATCCTTTATCGTTCGGCAACGCTCTTTTTGCGCTACTTGATGCAGATCAACCACCGTACGGACGATATCGAAGCCATCCTGCGCCATTCCATGCGCAACAAGGAATTCTTCATGCTCCTGGAATTACAGAAATCATTGACCTACTTCACATCAGCCCTGCGCAGCAACGGCATCGTCATGGAACGCCTCATGCGCCTGCGGCGCAACACGTCCCTGCACCATCTGATCAAGATGTATGAAGAAGACGAAGACCTCCTGGAAGATGTCATCATCGAGAACAAGCAGGCTATTGAAATGGTCGAGATGTATTCCAACATCCTCATGAGCATGTCCGATACCTTTGCCTCGATCATTTCCAACAACCTGAACCTGGTCATGAAATTCTTAGCCTCCATCACGATCATGCTGGCCGTACCGACGATCATCTTCAGCTTGTGGGGCATCAACGTCCCCGTCCCCTTTATGGACTCGGGCATGGGCTTCTACTACGTCGTCGCCATCGCCATGTTCTGTACCGTCGTGGCCGTCATCATGCTCTGGAAAAAAGATTTATTTTGAATTTTCCTGCACCATACTCTTGATAGGCTCGAAAGAGCGGCGGTGTATCGGACAGGGTCCGTATTTTTGCAGCGCTTCCATATGCATTTTTGTCAAATATCCCTTATGCACGGCAAAGCCGTACTGGGGATATTTTTTGTCATATTCGACCATCAGGCGGTCACGCGTGACTTTAGCGATAATAGAAGCTGCTGCAATGGATGCGCTCAGGGCATCGCCGTGGACCAGGGACTTGTGCGGCACGGCCAGCTCCCGCAGGGGCATGGCGTCGACGAGGACCGCTTCGGCCGGCACAGAAAGGCCGCGTACGGCGTCGTACATGCCCTGCATGGTCGCATGGTAGATGTCGAGCTCGTCGATTTCCTTTTCCGACTTGGCGATGCAGGAAACGGCGTCGGCGTCGGCCATGATTTTATCATAGAGAAGCTCCCGCTTGGCCGGCGGGACTTTTTTGCTGTCATTGAGACCGGGACATTCCCAGTACGGCGGCAGGATGACGGCGGCC
>URLP01000158.1 GCA_900548635.1 uncultured Megasphaera sp. | reverse complement strand
GGCGGCCTGATCGTTGAAAACGGCAAATTCGACTGGGCTGGTTCCGGCCGTTTCAAAGAATTTGCTTCGCCTGACGAATCCTACAATGGCGTTAACTTCGCCAAGGATATCCCCGGTGCCGGCTTTGTAACTCGTATCCGCGCCAAAGCCCTCCGCGACCTCGGTGCCTGCATCAGCCCGTTCAACGCATGGCTCCTCATCCAGGGCCTCGAATCCTTGTCCCTGCGCATTGAACGCCACGTTGCCAACGCCCAGAAGATTGCCGACTACCTTGAAAATCATCCGAAAGTCGCCAAAGTCAACTATCCGTCCCTGCCCTCTTCGCCGTACTACAAACTGGCTCAGAAATACTTCCCGAAGGGCACTGGCTCCATCTTCTCGTTCGAACTGAAAGACGGCTACGAAGCAGCCCGCAAGTTCATCGACAATGCGGACATCTTCTCGGACCTCGCTAACGTCGGCGACTCCAAGTCCCTCCTCGTTCATCCGGCTTCGACGACACACCAGCAGCTTTCGGAAGAAGCACAGCGCGCCTGCGGTATCACACCGGGCACGATTCGTATCTCTGTAGGCCTGGAAAACATCGAAGACCTCCTCGCGGCTGTTGAAAAAGCATTGGCAACCATCTAAGAACTAAGATAAGGAGAAATGCACTATGCCTATTAAAATTGCTGACGGTCTTTCCGCCAAGGAAAAGCTTCACGAAGAAGGTATCTTCACCATCGATAAGGGAATGGCCCTCCATCAGGATATACGGCCTTTGCGTATCCTTATCCTCAACTTGATGCCTTTGAAGAAACCGACAGAGCTGCAGCTTCTCCGCCTCCTCGGTGATTCGCCGCTCCAGGTCGAAGTGGACTTCTGCCACACAGAAACTCATGAGAGCACCCACACCGATCCGTCTTATTTAGAAGAAAACTACTACGTCTTCGATGAAATCAAGGACAATTACTATGACGGCCTGATCATCACCGGCGCCCCAGTCGAACAGATTCCCTTTGAAGAAGTCGACTACTGGCCGGAAATGAAGACGTACTTCGAATGGGCCAAGACACACGCCTTCTCGACGCTCCACTTCTGCTGGGGCGCCCAGGCAGCCCTGTATTACTACTATGGCATCGAAAAGCGGCTCCTGCCGGCCAAGCTCTTCGGTATCTTTGAATACCAGCTGACCCAGAAGCACCACCCCCTCTTGCGGGGCTTCGATGACCGTTACTTCATCCCCCAGTCGCGGCATACGGCGATTAACGACATCCAAGTCTATAATACGCCGCAGCTCGACATCCTCTCACGGTCCGTCGAAAACGGTATCAACATCATCGGTACGCCGGATCACCGCCGTTTCTTCGTCCTCGGTCACTTCGAGTACGACCGGCGGACCCTGGAAGAGGAATACCTGCGGGATAAGAAAAAGGGCCTGCCCATTGCAGTGCCCAAGAACTACTATCCTGACGATAACGATACGAAGAGGCCATACTTCACGTGGTGCAGCTACGCGCACCTCTTCTACCACAACTGGCTGAACATCGTCTATCAGGAAACACCGTATGATTTACAAGCTATCGCCAAGGTTCATCCTTGTGCACATTAAAAAAAAGCTGTCGCTTATGCGACAGCTTTTTTTGTTGTACTGTAGGGGTCGCCACGCGCGAGCCCCTACAACAGACTGCGGGCCGCCGATTATGGCGGCCCCTACGTCGATGAACGATTATTTCGTGCCGAAGATGCGGTCGCCGGCATCGCCTAAGCCGGGAACGATATAGCCTTGGTCGTTGAGTTTGTCATCGAGGGCAGCGACGTAGATGCGGACGTCCGGGTGGTCGGCATTGACTTTCTGGACGCCCTGGGGAGCTGCGACGAGGCACATGAGCTTGATGTTCTTGATGCCCTTTTCTTTCAGCAGCGTAATGGCTGCGGAAGCACTGCCGCCGGTAGCCAGCATGGGGTCGACGATGATGAAATCGCGGTCTTCGACATCAGGCAGCTTGCAGTAATATTCGACCGGTTCCAGCGTCTTCGGATCGCGGTAGAGGCCGATGTGGCCGACTTTGGCCGTCGGGATGAGGTTGAGCATACCCCGGACCATACCCAGGCCGGCGCGCAGGACCGGGACGATGCCCAGTTTCTTGCCGCTGATCTGTTTGCCGATCATCTTGGCAACCGGCGTTTCGATTTCAACATCTTCTAAAGGCAGGTCCCGTGTAATTTCGTAACCCATGAGCATGGTGATTTCTTCCAAGAGGTTGCGGAAATCTTTCGAACCTGTTTCCTTTTTCCGCATGAGCGTGACTTTGTGCTGAATGAGCGGATGGTCCATTACTTGTACGTGCATGTGTGAAATCTCCTTTCCTATTTATCCATTTCTGCAATTTTGGCGACGCGGACTGCGTGGCGGCCGCCATCAAAACCAGTGGAGAGGAAGATGCGGACGATTTCTCTGGCCAGGCCCGGACCGATGACGCGGCCGCCCATGGTCAGGATGTTGGCGTCATTATGGCGGCGGCAGTATTCTGCCGAGAAACAATCGTGGCAGAGGGCTGCCCGGATGCCGTGGACTTTGTTGGCAGCGATGCCGATGCCGATGCCCGTGCCGCAGACGAGGATGCCCCGGTCGAAGGTGCCGTCAGCGACGGCTTCCGCGACTTTCTTGGCAATGTCCGGATAATCGCAGCGTTCGCCCGTCAAGGTGCCGTAATCGGTGAATTCAATGCCTTGTTCCTTCAAATATTCTTTGATGTTTTCCTTCAGGTCAAATCCGCCGTGATCGGCGCCGAGTACTAATTTCATAATCAATTCCTCCCATGTATGCTGATAAATTCAGTTTTATTATACCCCTTTCGGAGTCGTGTGAAAAGGTTTAACCGACAATGACTACATGACCGCCGGCGGCTTTCTTCATGCGGTTCATGATAGCCAAGCCCAGTCCTTCATCATCGATGCCTTCGGCCAGGATGAGGTCGACCTTGTCGCTGTCGAAAGAAAGAAGGCCCGTGTAGAGCTGATTAGCCAGGGCTTCCTTATCGCCATGGCGTCCCCAGATATACATATCTTTATGGGGAAAGGACTGTCCCACTTCTTCACTGACCAGGAAACCTACGGTCTTGCCTTCGCCTTTCGCCTGCTCATAAAGGGCCTGCAGTTTTTCCGTCACTTTGTCGACAGGGCCGACGACGACGGTCATCGGTGCCGACGGTGCATAGTGGCGGTACTTCATGCCCGGTGCCTTGGGGACGCCTTTGCCCGTGACCAGCGTCGTATCGAACTGGACATGGGGCACGACTTCCTGCAGCATTTCGACGGTGACGCCGCCGGGACGCAGGATGGTCACGCCGTCATCGCCATTGCATTCGACAATCGTCGATTCGACGCCGATATGGCAG
>URLP01000157.1 GCA_900548635.1 uncultured Megasphaera sp. | reverse complement strand
CGAAAAGCGGCAGGGCTTTTTTTATTGCAAATTTTTATCAGAGCCTGTATAATAAGTATGTAAGCTCTTTATTATATACTACTTGAACGCAATTGTAAAGGCTTTTGAGAAAAAAGGTATTCGGGTTAGATTTTATGAACAGGAGGATGCTACATGGATGGACTCGATCGGTTTATGGGCTGCATGTTGGGCGGCGCTGTCGGTGACGCCCTGGGTTTTGTGATTGAATTTGATGATTTGAAGACGATACATAAGAAATACGGCCCTTATGGATTGCGTACTGTTTTAAAATCAGCAAAGAACGGGAATAAGAGCCTCATTTCTGACGATACCCAGCTGGCCCTCTTCACGGCAGACGGGCTGCTCTGGGCCGACCACGACGGACTGGAACCGGCAGAAGGCCTGTACCGCTCATATATGCGCTGGTATTACACGCAGACGGAACGCATCATCCGGCCGGAACAGGAAAAATGGATGACGCGCCAGGACCATGAAATCGATCTTGACTATGACATGATGGGCGAAGAAGCCCTCTTTGCCCGCCGCGCACCGGGCAAGACCTGCCTCACGGCCCTGGCTTCGGGGCAGAAGCTGACCCGTCAGGAACCGCAGAATAAGAGCTGCGGCAGCAGTACGGTCATGCGGGCAGCCCCTATCGGCCTCTTTTATCAGGGCGACCCGGAAAAAGCTTTCACTGTCGGCTGCCAGGCGGCCAGTCTGACCCATGGCAGTCCGGAAGCCTATCTCTCGACAGCGACGCTGAGCGCCATGATTTCTATGCTGGCTGCCGGTAAGGAACCTGGAGCCGCTTTGGGCGGGGCCCTGCATATCCTGCAGGCCGATCCGGAAGGGACGCCGCTCATGAAGACCATCCTGCGGGCTATCGACGAAGCCGTGACGGACCGCAACCCTGTCCGTTCGATGAAGAAAATCGGTCTCGGGAAAAAGGCTGATGAAGCCCTGGCCCTGTCAGTCTACTGCATCCTCAAGACGGGTAAGCTGAAAGATGCGGTCCTCATGGCCTGCAATCAGGACGGCGATAGCGATACGTGCGGCGCTATCTGCGGCAACATCATGGGCGCTCAGGAAGGGACGAAGGCCATCCCTAAGAGCTGGAGCGGCCATTTGGAATGCGACGGCCTGATCCGGAAATTGGCGCAGTGCCTCTATGACCACCGCCGCTCTTGACATTACTGCTCCATCCCATATAATGAAATATATTATTCTTGGCGTCGTGAAGATGCCGGATCGGGGGAGCGAATATGATTGAATCGATTGACCGGGCGCTGGCTATCCTGCAGCTTTTCCTGAAAGAAGAACGGCCTCTCAGCGTGACACGCATCAGCAAGGTCATGGGACTTCATAAGAGTACGGTCAGCCGGACGATGGATACACTGGAACGCCGCGGCTTCGTCCAGAAAGACAGCGAAACGGGCAAATACTGGCTGGGCCTCCAGGTCTATGCTCTGGGCATGCTTTTCCGGGAGAAGGATAATTTCCCGAAAGTCGCCTATCCTTATGCCAAGGCCTTGTCCCTGCAGTGCAACGAAGGCGTCCACATCACGACCTTTGCCCACAACGGAGCGTCGTATCCGCAGCACATCATCCTGGAAAAGATAAAGTCGCCCAGGACTATCGATACGGCACCGCCCATCGGCGCTGTCCGCCCGGCCTACTGCTCGGCGTCAGGCAAATGCCTGCTGGCTTTTTCACCGGAATACCTGCACACTTATACGGGCTGTACGCTACAGAAATTTACAGAATATACCGTGACGGACTGGTCGGAGCTTCTGGAAGAACTGGAAACCGTCCGCCGGCGGGGATATGCCGTGGAACAGGAAGAAGTGGAACTCGGCATGGCCTGCATCGCTGCCCCGATTTTTGCGCACGGCTGCATTACGGCGGCTATCAGCGTTTCCGGTCCTTCTGAACGGCTGGCCGGCGAAGAACGGGAGCGCATCGTGCAGGCCGTAAAGAAGACGGCTGCCGATATCAGTCAGGCCTTGGACTGATTTCGATAACTGTTTTTCTTGTGAATTATTTGGTATAAAAATCATGCAAAAAGGGAATATGTGACATGCATTTGCAGAAATGGACTTTTATGGTACAATAGGCGTGGATACTATTATTCGGATCACAAGATTGTCTGCCGGGCGCTGAAAAAATCCATTCCTTTCCAGCCTCGTCAGTGTGGGAACAGCTTGAGATCTTATCCATGTGATTCGAGGCGAAAAGAATGAAAACAACCATCAGCATGGCCGCAACGACAGTACCGCGTGTGGCCCATCCGTACAAGACACGCAGCGGCGGGGCTACCGTCACGATTTTTGTGCCTTACAACTGCCATAACCATTGTCCGTTCTGCATCAATAAGGCAGAATATGAAGACATGACTGGTTTTTCCGAAGAAGCTATCTGCCGGAGTATCCGCCAGATGGACAGCATTACGCCGTTTTGTGACTTTGTCTTTACCGGCGGCGAACCTTTTGCCAATATGGAATCCCTGCAGCGCATGCTGGACTGCATTCCTGTGACGCACAAGGTATACATCAATACGACGCTGCCTGTCTTTGCCAATCAGTCGGAAGACGACATCGTCGCCTTCACGGAACGCAACCGCCATAAGATTACCTGCATCAACGTATCGCGCCATATGCAGCACTACGTGGTAGAATCGAATGACGGACTCCTCAGCCGTCTGGCTGTTCCTTTCCGCATCAACTGCGTTTTGTACAAGAAATATCCCGTCGCTCAGCTCATTCCGTATCTGGAACGTTTCCGCAAGGTCAGCGGCGCATCAATCCAGTTCCGTTTCGACTATACCGAAACGACGCCGGAAAACCTTTATGAAGAAGGTCACGACCATATCCTCCACGATTTGAAGAAAATCGCTGCCTATACCGGTCTCGACGGCTGCCGCATGCGCTGCGGCTTCCATTTCGACTACAAGGGCATGGAACTGACCTATCACAAGACACTGCCGTACAGCACGGTCATCGAACGCGATGAAAAAGACGGTAAGGAATACGATATCCTTTATGATATCCTCATCAAACAGACCGGCGCCATCCATTCCGATTGGGACGGCACGCCGCTTGACATCGAAGCCTACAAACACGTCGTCTTCGAACCGTACGACCTCAAATGGTTGCAGCGCTCGCGTACAGGACTGAGCAAACGCCTGCCCTTCCTGAAAACAGCCTGTGCCGCGTTTCATTAGGAGCTGCCGCACGACGGCTTCTGCCATCATGCACCATTTCTTTTTTCACGTCTTTGCCGTGAACCGTGATTCGTTTGTCGTGATGGTTTAGAGTGAATTTTCGGCAAACGAACCACGCCAAACGAACCACAAAGGGGCTCGTCGCTTCATGCGACAGCCCCTTTTTTCTGTCAAATCATGTATAATAGAAGCATACATTTTCATGAATCATCCACGAAGGAGGGGATTTGATGGCCCTTACGGTATTGATGGGCAAGGCCGGGAGCGGCAAGTCGCGGCAGTGTTTCCGGGAGATCCAGGCTTGTGCGGCCGGCGGCGGCAAGGCCTGGCTCCTGGTGCCGGACCAGGCGACGTACGGCGCCGA
>URLP01000156.1 GCA_900548635.1 uncultured Megasphaera sp. | reverse complement strand
CCGGAAAAGACGACGCCTTCGCCGTAGAGGCTGAGGCCGCCCGGCGTATGGCCCGGTGTTTCCAGGACCTTGAAGTGCAGGTTCCCCAAAGTCAGTGCATCGCCGTCCTTGACCAGATGATCGGCGGACGTGCATTCGATGGGCTGGCCCATGAAGACGGAGAGGTTGTTGTGCGAATTGGAAATTAGGTCCGCATCGCCGGCGCCGACGTAGACCGGTACATTTTTGCGCTGGCGCAGTTCCTGGAGGGCGCCGATGTGGTCGGCGTGGCCGTGGGTCAGGAAAATGAATTTCAACTGCAGATCATGACTGGCCAGGGTCCGGTCGATGCGCGGGTAATCCCAGGCCGGATCGACGACCATGGCGTCTTTCGTATCCGTATCATAGACGACGTAGCAGTTGGTCATGATCGGACCGAGTTCCATGCTGATGTATTTCATGCTCATAGTATTTCTTCCCCCTTAGAAGTTTTTCTTGCTGTCCACGAGGAGCGTCACAGGGCCGTCGTTCTCAAGGGAGACGACCATGTGCGTCCGGAAGCGGCCCGTCGCGACGGTGACGCCAAAGGCGCGCACGTCAGCGACGAACTGCTCGTACAGGGCTTCCGCCTGTTCGGGTTTAGCCGCTTCGATATAGCTCGGCCGGCGGCCGTGGCGGGCATCGCCGTAGAGCGTGAACTGGGAGATGACCAGCATCTCCCCTCCCTCGTCGAGGAGGGAGTGATTGAGTTTCCCCGCTTCATCTTCAAAGATGCGCAGGTGGACGATCTTCTCGGCCATGTAGCGGACATCCGCTTCCGTGTCGTTCACGGAGACGCCGAGGAGGACCGTCAGGCCGCTTTTCGCACTGCCGACGGGGACGCCGTCAGACGTCACGGACGAGCGCAGGGTCTTCTGTACGACAGCTCTCATTGCTGGCCCCCTCCTGTATAGCGTTCGACGGCGTAGACGTCTTTCAGGCGGCGGATCTTGGTGGCTACGAATTCGAACTGGGCCAGGTCCTTGATGCTGATGCCCATGTGGATGGTGACGTTCTTCGTATCGCTCGTCTTGGCGTTGACGCTGAGGATGGAAATCTTCATTTCCGCCAGAGTGGCCATGATTTCGGCCATGATGCCCGTGCGGTCGTAAGCGACGATTTCCATGTTCACTTCGAAGCGTTCGTTGCCGTCGTAATCCCATTCGACATCGATCAGGCGGTCTACGTCATTGCTGCCGTGCGTGACGTTCGGGCAGTCCGCACGGTGGACGGAGACACCGCGACCGCGGGTGATGAAGCCGATGATCGGGTCGCCAGGCACAGGGCTGCAGCACTTGGCCAGACGGACCATGAGGCCCGATTCGCCCTTGACCAGGATACCCGTACCGCTGTGCTTGACGGGCTTCTTGGTCTTCAGTTTTTCCAGGGCCGCCAGGCTGTTGTTCTTTTCTTCCTGCTTCTGCAGGTCCTTCTTGTGCAGTTCCAGGAGCTTGATGAGGACCGTGTTCACGGCAAAGCCGCCGTAGCCGACAGCGGCGACCAGGTCGTCTTCAGAGCCGGCGTTCATCTGCTTGGCCACGCGGCCCAGGCGGCCGCCGACGTTGAGGGTCTTCCAGTCATGGCCGAGGCGCTTGCATTCCCGTTCCAGCGCTTCCAGGCCTTTGGCGATGTTTTCTTCACGGTTTTCCTTCTTGAACCAGCTGCGGATCTTCGAGCGGCTTTCAGAACTGCCGACGATGTTCAGCCAGTCCAGGCTCGGCTTGCCGACTTTGGAAGTGATGATTTCGACGATATCGCCGTTCTTCAGTTTATAATCGAGGGGCACGATCTTGCCGTTGATCTTGGCGCCGACGCAGCGGTGGCCGACATCGGTGTGGATGCGGTAGGCAAAGTCAATCGGAATCGAGCCCTGAGGCAGGTCGATGACGTCGCCCCGCGGTGAGAAGACGAAGACTTCGTCGGAAAAGGCGTCGAGCTTTAAGGCGTTGACGAATTCCTTCGGGTTGCTCGTGTCCTGCCATTCCAAAAGGTTGCGCAGCCAGCCCATCTTTTCATCGAAATCATTCTTCGTCGCCGTCTGGTTCCCTTCTTTATAGCGCCAATGGGCGGCGATGCCGTATTCAGCGATGCGGTGCATTTCCCAGGTACGGATCTGGATTTCGACAGGCTGTCCCCGCGTGCCGATGACCGTCGTATGCAGGGACTGATAGTTGTTGGGCTTCGGCATGGCGATATAGTCCTTGAAGCGGTACGGCAAAGGCTTCCAGAGGCTGTGGACGATGCCCAGGACGCCGTAGCAGTCCTTGACGTCGTCGACGATGACGCGGATGGCGAAGAGGTCGTAGACCTGGCTCAAGTCGCGGTTATCTTTTTTCATCTTTTTATAAATGCTGTAAAAATGCTTGGGCCGGCCGTTGATTTCGCAGTGGATATGCGCGTCGTCGAGGGCTTTTTTGAGGACGCCGATGGCTTCGTTGACGATTTCTTCGCGGACGTGGCGCTTCTGCTTCATCTGATCGACGAGGTCGTAGTATTTGTCCGGTTCGAGGTAGCGGAAAGAAAGGTCTTCCAGTTCCCACTTGATATTGAAAATCCCTAAGCGGTGCGCTAAAGGCGCAAAGATTTCCAGCGTTTCCTGGGCGATGCGCTTCTGCTTGTCGCTGCGCATGTAGCGCAGGGTGCGCATATTGTGCAGGCGGTCGGCGAGCTTGATGACGACGACGCGCACGTCCTTGGCCATGGCCAGGAACATCTTGCGCATGCTGTTCAACTGCTGGTCTTCTTTGGTACGGTAGTTGAGGCGGCTCAGTTTGGTGACGCCGTCGACGAGGAAAGCCACTTCCTTGCCGAACATCTTCTTGATGTCGTCCAGGGTATACGACGTATCTTCGACGACATCGTGCAGGAGCGACGCCGTAATGGTCGTCGTGTCGATCTTCATATCCGCCAAAATCTGGGCCACGGCCAGGGGATGCAGGATGTACGGTTCCCCGCTGACGCGGCGCTGGTCTTTATGGGCTTCTTCGGCCAGATGGTAAGCTTTCGTGACATCATCGCATTTGGCTTTCGGCAAATACGAATGGATGGTATCGATGAGGCGCTTGAATTCGACCTCTTTATCTTTAAATTCCATAAATGAAACCCCCTTACTCCTTGCAGTACAATTCATACGTCGGCGACATATGAAGATTCATTTTCCCCGCAAGGACAGGAAAATAATAAGCCGGACCGTCTTCGTCCTGACGTACTTTGAGGACGCCGATTTCCCGCAGGACGACGATAGCGGCGTAAATCACATGAACGTCATAACGGTCCCCTTCGGCAGCGGCCAGGCGGCGGCGCACCTGCCAGACCGGCATGCCCCATTCGGGCAGGCACTTCTTGAGGGCGATATAGATATCGACCATGACCGTCCGGTCGAGCTCGATACGGCGCGCCGGCAGGTGGACGTCCTGGATGACGAGTTGCGGCGACGACGTGCCGTTGAAGTCGTTCCGCTCGAGCTGGAAGGCCAGGTCGACCGTGTCGCCTTCGACGATCTCATCACAGAGATGCGCCTGGGACCAGGCCACGCCGGCAAGGCGCGTCCTATCGGCGCCGCGGGCGACGAGGCGGACGTGCTGCTTGTCCCGGCCGATGGGCCGTATCTCGTCGACGACAGCGCCGCTCAGGGAAAAGACAG
>URLP01000155.1 GCA_900548635.1 uncultured Megasphaera sp. | reverse complement strand
ATTTCCCTCGACGAACGATGAACGACCTACGACGAACGATACGCCATCCCCCTAGCCACTCATTCTTGTCTATGGTATAATACAAAGGATAAATAAATACATTCAGATAAATTTTCAATGAGGTGATTATCGTGGCAAAACAGATTTTTGTTACCGGTCATAAGAGCCCGGACACGGACTCCATTTGTTCTTCCATTGCCTATGCAAAATTGAAGCAGCTCCAGGGCATCGACGCAGCGCCGATCCGCGCAGGCGAACCGAATAAGGAAACGGCTTTCGCCCTCGATTATTTCCATGTCGCTCCGCAGCCGCTCGTCAAGGATTTCTACGTCAAAGTCAGCGAAGCCGTTCACACGGACGTAAAAGCGCTGCCCGTCAGCGCCAGCCTGAAAGATGCTGCCAAATGGTTCGCATCCCACGCAAGCGACGTCGCTCCGATTGCCGATAACGGCCAGTTCGTCGGCATTATCGAAAAAGGCCAGCTCGCCGATGAATTCGTCAAGACAGTCATGGGCGAAGAACTGAGCACGGTCAAAGCGTTGACGCACGATCCGGAACTCTTCTTCAAACCGACGGACAACGGCCATGACGTCCCGGCAGAAGGCAAATACGCCGTCGTCGAAAACGGCAAATACGTCGGCATGATCTGTGCGGACTGCATCGCAGCTGCAGAAAAACAGCAGGTCATCCTCGTCGACCACAACGAAAAGAAACAGATCATCGACGGCATTGACGAAGCGGAAATCATCGGCGTCGTCGACCATCACCGCATCGGCGGCACCCTGGAAACGGCCGGCCCCATTTCCATCCTCTTCAAGCCCGTCGGCTGCACGGCGACCATCGTCACGGAACTCTACGAACAGGCCAAAGTCGCTATTCCGAAAGACATCGCCGGCCTGCTCCTCTCGGCGGTCATCTCCGACACGGTCCTTTTCCGTTCGCCGACCTGCACGCCTCAGGACCGCGAAACGGCTGAAAAACTGGCCAACATCGCTGGTGTGGACATGGAAAAATACGGCATGGAAATGCTCAAAGCCGGTGCCAACGTCTCTGATTTGACGCCGGACCAGATCGCCCACAACGACATGAAAGAATTCTCCAGCGGCGACACGACCTTCACGGTAGCCCAGGTCCAGGTCATGGACACGACGGACCTCCTCAACCAGAAACAGGTACTCCTCAATGCCTTGGAAAAACTGCGCGCTGAACATAACTATGCCGCTTCCTTCCTGATGATCACGAGCATCATCGACGAATCGACGAACCTCATCTTCGCCGGCAACATGGACGACATCGTCAGCAGCGCCTTCGGCAAGGACGTCCTCGACAAAGAAGTCTACCTGCCCAAGGTCATGAGCCGTAAGAAACAGGTCATTCCGCCTATCCTTTCGGCAATGAAATAAAAGATGCTTTTCAGAGGCCCCATCGACAAGGTGTGGGCCTTTTTATCTGTTTTACTGGAAAGGGAGTTTTCATGAATCCTATTTTCGATACCCTCAACGACCGCCAGTGCGAAGCGGTCAAGCATACGGAAGGGCCGCTCCTCATTACGGCCGGCGCCGGTTCGGGCAAGACCAAGGTCCTGACCTGCCGTATCGCCCATCTCCTGGAACTGGGCGTGGCACCGTACCGCATTTTGGCCATTACCTTCACCAACAAGGCTGCCCGGGAAATGAAGGAACGCGTCGAGAACCTCGTCGGCGCCGAAGCGGACCGCATCTGGCTGAGCACCTTCCATTCCTTCTGCGCCAAGCTGCTGCGCTTTGAAGTCAACGGCTTCCACGGCTACACGCGCAATTTCACCATTTACGACTCGTCGGACCAGCTCGTCCTCGTCAAGGAATGCCTGAAGAAGCTCAACCTCGACGACAAACAGTTCGCGCCGCGCTCGGTCCTTTCCACGATTTCCTCGGCTAAGAACGTCCTCCTCGACGCCAAGGCCTTTGCCCAGAAAGCCGACGATTTCTACGAACAGAAAGTGGCCGACGTCTACGCCCTCTACCAGGCCAAGCTCAAAGAGAACAACGCGCTCGACTTCGACGACCTCCTCTTTTTGGCCGTCCGCCTTTTGCAGGAAAATGAAGAAGTGCGGGAAAAATACCAGTCCCGTTTCCAATACATCCTGGTCGACGAATACCAGGACACGAACCACGCCCAGTACGCCCTGACCAAGATCCTCGCTGCCCGCTGGCGCAACATCTGCGTCGTCGGCGATGCGGACCAGAGCATTTACGCCTGGCGCGGTGCGGACATCCGCAACATCATCGATTTCACCCACGACTATCCCGACGCGGCCTCGATCAAGCTGGAACAGAACTACCGCTCGACGAAGACCATCCTGAAAGCAGCCAACGCCGTCATCGACAACAACGAAAGCCGGCCCAAGAAGACGCTGTGGACGGAAAATCCGACGGGCAATAAGATCATCCACTACCAGGCCCAGACGGAACACGACGAAGCGGACTACATCGCCGGCGTCATCTACAACCGCCACGAAATCAGCCACGAACCGTACGGCGACATGGCCATCCTCTTTAGGACCAACGCCCAGTCCCGTGTCCTCGAAGAAAAATTGATGCGTTACGCTATTCCCTATACGATGGTAGGGGGGACGAAATTCTACGACCGCAAGGAAATCAAGGACATCCTCGCCTATCTGCGCCTTCTCTACAACCCCGAAGACAGCCTCAGCCTGACGCGCATCATCAACGTGCCGAAGCGCAGCATCGGCGCGACGACGCTGGAACACGTCGCAGCCTACGCGGAAGAACAGGGGATTTCCCTTTTCGAAGCCCTCTCCTCGACGGAGGAACTGCCCGTCACCAAGCGGGCTAAGACATCCCTGGAAAACTTCGCCGCTATGATTTTCGACCTTTTGAACGACATCGAAGGGAAAGACGTCCTCAGCCTCATCGAGACGGTCATCAAAGAGACGGGCTACGGCGAGATGCTCGACAAGGAAGCGGAACACGACCCGCAGGGCGAAAGCCGCAAGGAAAACGTCGGTGAATTCCTTTCCGTCGCCAAGGACTACATGGACAGCAATCCCGAAGGCAGTTTGCAGGACTTTTTGGAAAATGTCGCCCTCGTCAGCGATGTCGACGACTTTGAAAGCAGCGACTCCAAGGTCACCCTCATGACACTGCACGCCGCCAAAGGCCTGGAATTCCCGGTCGTCTTCCTCGTCGGCCTCGACGAAGGCCTCTTCCCGCACAGCCGCACCCTCATGGACCCGTCCCAGGTCGAAGAAGAACGGCGCCTGGCCTACGTCGGCATCACCCGCGCCGAACGGCAGCTCTACGTCACCAACGCCGTGACGCGCACCATGTACGGCCGCATTTCCGCCTACATGCCGAGCCGTTTCTTAGAGGAAATCCCGCCGCAGCTCATGGAAGACTACCACAGAAAGAGCGCCATGCCCCAGAGCCGCAGCACGGCGACGGTCCCGGGCCGCCAGCGCGTCTCCATCCTCACGAAACCCGTGGCCTCGAGCCTGCCCAAGAAACACGCCGTCACCGACACGTACGCCAAAGGCGATAAAGTCCGCCACAAGATCTGGGGTATAGGCACGGTCCTCCAGGTCATCGGCGAAGGAGCGAACATGCAGATGAAAATCCAGTTCCCCACCAAAGGCGTCCGCCAAGTCGTCGTCAAATACGCTCCCTTAGAAAAAGTATAAATCAGGGTAGGGGCGCCCATGTGAGGCGCCCGTGCGAATCCTGTG
>URLP01000154.1 GCA_900548635.1 uncultured Megasphaera sp. | reverse complement strand
GACAGCAGAGGCGGTGAGCCCGCGCGAATCCTGGGAATGACCCTAAATGTATTTGCCTGAAATTTTCGGCAAACGGCAAACGACACACGAACCACGACAGAGACCTGACGCATCTGCGGCAGGTCTCTTGTTATCTTCCCCCAGATACCGTATAATAAAAATATTATGAAAGGAGAAGATTATGTTTGATTTTAATATACTTTCCTTGATTGCCGGCATCCCTGGCCTGCTCATCGCCCTGGTCATCCACGAATATGCCCACGCCCAGATGGCGGACTGGATGGGCGACGATACGCCGCGCCTGATGGGGCGGCTGACACTGAATCCGGTAGCCCATATCGACCCTATCGGCCTGATTATGCTCCTCGTGGCGCAGTTCGGCTGGGCCAAGCCCGTCGTCATCCAGCCGAGGAATTTCCGCAACTGGCGCAAAGGGGAAATCTGCGTGTCCCTGGCCGGCCCCGTATCCAACCTGATTACGGCTTTCATCGCCTTAGTCGTGGAAATCGTCTTCGTCAAGCTCCATCTCTTTACGGCAACGGCCCTGCCCATGGTCCTGCACCTTATCGTCCTCTACAATGTCAACTTCGCCATCTTCAACATGATCCCCCTGCCGCCCCTCGACGGTTCGCGGGTCCTGATGTGCTTTTTACCGACGTCGTGGAACTATAAGCTGGCCAGCCTCGAACGCTACAGCTTCCTGATCCTTATCGTCCTGATGATGACGCCGTTCTTCACGTATATCCTCATTCCCCTGCAGCGCCTGGTCTTTGCACTCTTCAGCCTCATCCTGGCGCCGTTTTTGTAAAGGAGGGCTTTTATGAAAAAGATACTTGCCATTGGCCTCTTGTGGGCCGCCCTGACTATGCCGGCCGGTGCCTTTGACTACAACCAGTCTGTCGACGAAATCGCGGAAAGCCCGCTGACGGCGTATCAGACGGTTTATCTGGGTATGCCTCGTGCCGACTTTGATGCCAACTTCGCTATTTTGCCGGACTGGACCTTCTACGGCAGTACCGTTTCCTTTACGGAACGGGCCGAACGGACGTCGGTCGTCAAGAACGTGTCCGTCACGGAAGGCATTGAAATCTTTTCGGCTGATACGTCGGCCAAGGGCAAAGTCCTGGCTTTCGACAACTACTTCAAGACCGCCGATAAGGCGACGGCCAAGAGCATCTACTCGCGCCTGGTGGCGACGATTTATTCCAATATGGAAAACTTTCCGGTCAAGCAGAGCGATAAGGAAGTCGAATGGACCCAGGATGACGTCTCCATTACCGTAGCCTTTGATGGTCAGAAGGACGCCAAGGGCGACTATATCGTCTATATCCGCCGCTACAACAATAAGATATTGAAGTAGGTCTTCTTGACAACGAACATAAGCTCGCTTATAATGAGAGTGTAATTGATTTTACCTTTTGACTTTTAGCTTCTTGATAGGGAGTGATTCTGATGAATCGTATAAAGACAGTCTTTCTCATGACGGCCCTGGCCTGCATCCTCATGGCTATCGGCGGCGCTATCGGCGGCCGCAGCGGCGTCATGGTCATGTTCGTCATTGCGACGGCCATGAATTTCTTTTCCTATTGGTTCAGCGATTCCCTCGTCCTTCGTGCCTACCGGGCCCAGCCTGTAGGGGAGGACCACTATCTCTACCGTATCGTGGCCGACCTGGCGCAGCGCGCTGATTTGCCCATGCCCAAGGTCTACATCATCCCGACGGAAGTACCGAATGCCTTTGCCACGGGCCGCAGCCCGTCCCATGCGGCAGTAGCGGCGACGGCGGGCATCCTCGATTTGCTTGATGAAGACGAAATCCGCGGCGTCCTGGCCCATGAAATGAGCCATATCCTGCATCGCGATATCCTCATCAGCACCATCGTTGCCTGCTTTGCCAGCACAATCAGCATGATTGCCAACATCGCCCAGTGGGCGGCCATCTTCGGCGGCGGCCGCGATGACGACGGCGAGGGCAGCAATCCCATCGCCCTCCTGGTGACGGCGCTCCTGGCGCCGCTGGCGGCATCGGTCATCCAGTTCGGCATCTCGCGGACGCGGGAATACATGGCGGACGAAGAAGGGGGCCGCATGATTGACGATCCTATTGCCCTGGCACGGGCCCTGGCGAAGATCGACAATTACGCCCATCACTACACCCTGCCCGGCGCCAGCAAGGCGACGGCACACATGTGCATCATCAATCCCTTCTCCGGCGTCAGCAGCGGCCTGATGAACCTCTTCAGCACCCATCCGCCCACAGAAAAACGCATCGAACGCCTGGAAGAACTTGATAAAAAACTGCATGGCTAAAGAGAAAAGGGCTGTCGCATGAAGCGGCAGCCCTTTTCGTGGTTCGTTTGTCGTTTGGCGAAGGGAAACAGAGCAGTTGCTTTTTTTTCTGAAAAAGATATAATTAAACCATTGCAGTGTTTACGATTCGCGTGGAGGAGGGACGTTTTTGGCTCAGTTCATCATGCTGCAGGGGACGAGTTCCCATGTCGGCAAGAGTATCATCACGACGGCGCTGTGCCGTATTTTTTTGCAGGAAGGGAGGAAAGTCGTGCCCTTCAAGGCGCAGAACATGGCCCTTAATTCTTTTGTGACGGCAGACGGACTGGAAATGGGGCGGGCCCAGGTAGCGCAGGCCGAAGCAGCCGGCCTTTTGCCGATGGTCGATATGAATCCGGTCCTCCTCAAGCCGACGGGCCATGCCTCTTCGCAGGTGATCATCGACGGCCGTCCCGTCGGCAATATGTCGGCCCGGGAATACCATAAGGGCTATTCCCTGAAAGCCTTCGAAGCGGTAAAACAGGCCCTCGGCCGTCTGGAAGCGTCGTATGACACGCTGGTCATCGAAGGCGCCGGCAGTCCGGCAGAAATCAACCTCAAGGACCACGATATCGTCAATATGCGCGTCGCCAAATATCTGGGCGCACCGGTCCTCTTGGTGGCCGACATCGATCGCGGCGGCTCCCTGGCCGCCCTGGTAGGGACACTGGACCTTCTCGATGATGACGAACGGGCCCTGGTCAAAGGTCTGGTCATCAATAAATTCCGCGGCGACGTCTCTCTTTTCACGCCGGCCGTCGAGTTCCTGGAAAAGAAGACGGGCAAACCTGTCCTCGGCGTCGTGCCTTATATCGAGAATCTGGGTATCGATGAAGAAGATTCTGTGTCCCTGGAAGATAAACTCGACCGTCCGCAGGGCGATAAGATTTCCCTGGCCGTCGTCCAGGTACCGAAGATTTCTAATTTCACTGATTTCGACAGCCTCGATTGTGAAGATGATACGGCCCTTTACTATGCCCGTCATCCCCGTGATCTGGAGGGCGCCGATGCGGTTATTCTGCCGGGCAGCAAGAATACGACGGAAGATTTGCTCTTTTTGCGGGAAAACGGCTGGCCTCAGGCCCTGGAGGACTTTATGAAGCGCGGCGGTGTGGTCGTCGGCATCTGCGGCGGCTACCAGATGATGGGCGATGCTGTCTGTGATCCGGACAAGACGGAATCGGACCTGGGCCGCGTCGAAGGCCTGCATCTCCTCGGCGTGACGACGACCTTTGTCAAAAAGAAACTGACGTCGCAGGTGACGGCAGACTGCCGCAGTCTGCCCTTTGGCGGCGGTTGCCTTACGGCAGAAGGACTTGGGGGATATGAAATCCACATGGGCCGGACGGAAGCAGACGGCAGGGATGTCTATCCCTTCATCGTCACGAGCCGCAGCGGCGAACCCTGCTGCAGCCCTGCCGGAGCGGCCC
>URLP01000153.1 GCA_900548635.1 uncultured Megasphaera sp. | reverse complement strand
GGTGCGGTTGGGGGGACTTGAACCCCCATGAGCTTTCGCTCACTACCCCCTCAAAGTAGCGCGTCTGCCATTCCGCCACAACCGCATGATAAGGTAAATTGATGTTTGGTGCTCAGGGACGGAATTGAACCGCCGACACGGGGATTTTCAGTCCCCTGCTCTACCGACTGAGCTACCTGAGCAATTGGCGACCCCGATCAGATTTGAACTGACGATCTTCGCCGTGACAGGGCGACATGTTAAACCGCTACACCACGGGGCCACTTTCTTTCGTACTTTCGAGGTTTGTTTCGGTATTTCTTAGTGCCTCGAACAAAAACTATTCTACTACAAGAAAAGACTTTTGGCAAGTACTTTTTTTATTTTTTTTGATTTTTTTGAATGAATAATGAAAAGGGCTGCCGCATCAGGCGGCAGCCCTTAGTTTGCAGGCTTTTACTACAAACTGCAAACTGCAAACTTTAAACTACAAACTTTATTTTGCATAATCCACCATCCGTGTTTCGCGGATGACGACGACTTTGATCTGACCTGGGTATTCCAGTTCTGCTTCAATGCGTTTGACAATGTCATGGACCAAAAGGACACAGTCCGATTCATCCAATTTTTCCGGTTTGACCATGACCCGGATTTCGCGGCCTGCCTGGATGGCGAAGCAGTCTTCGACGCCATCGAAGGATTTCGCGATTTCTTCGAGTTTCGTCAGGCGCTTCAAGTAGTTTTCCAGCGTTTCCCGACGGGCCCCCGGACGTGCGGCGGAGACGGCATCGGCGGCCGAGACCAGGACGGCTTCGACGCTGTGCGGTTCTTCGTCGCCGTGGTGAGCGGCGATGCAGTTGACGACCAGTTTGGATTCGCCGTATTTCTTGGCGATTTCCGTACCGATTGAGACATGGGTCCCTTCCAGTTCGTGATCCAGGGCCTTGCCGATATCATGGATCAGGCCGGCCCGTTTCGCCAATTTTTCATCGACGCCCAATTCAGCGGCCATGATGCCGGCCAACTGGGAGACTTCAATGGAATGGCGCAGGACATTCTGGCCGTAACTGGTACGATAGCGCAGGCAGCCGAGAATTTTGATGAGTTCCGGATGCAGACCATGGACACCTGTTTCGTACGTCGCCTGTTCGCCGGCTTCGCGGATCTTCTGATTGACTTCCTTGCGGGCCTTTTCGACCATTTCTTCAATGCGTGCCGGATGGATGCGGCCGTCGGCAATCAGTTTTTCCAGGGCGATGCGGGCGATTTCGCGACGGATTGGATCAAAGCACGACAAAATGACGGCTTCCGGCGTATCGTCGATGATCAGATCGACGCCGGTCAGCGTTTCGATAGCCCGGATATTGCGTCCTTCACGGCCGATGATGCGGCCCTTCATTTCGTCGTTCGGCAAAGAGACGACAGAGACCGTCGTTTCGGCGACGTGGTCGGCAGCACAGCGCTGGATGGCCATGGAAATGATTTCCCGGGCCTTGCCTTCTGCTTCTTCTTTGGCCTGGTCTTCCAGGCTCTTGATCAGCTGCGCCGTTTCATGCTTCACTTCCGTCTGGACATTGTTCAGGAGCAATTCTTTGGCATCTTCATATGTCAAGCCGGAAATCCGTTCCAATTCAGCCATTTTCTGTTCATGAAGGGCTTCGATTTTTTCCTGCATGTGCGTAACTTCATCTTCCTTGCGCTGCAGGGCATCTTCCTTCTTTTCCATGGAATCGGATTTCTTATCCAAATGTTCTTCTTTCTGCAGCAGGCGCCGTTCAAAGCGCTGCAGTTCGTTGCGGCGCTCTTTGTGTTCGCGGTCCGCATCGCTGCGCATCTTATGGATTTCTTCCTTACCTTCCAGGATGAGTTCCTTCTTGCGGGCTTCTGCATTCTGCTGGGCCGTGGCAATGATGCGCTGCGCTTCAACTTCAGCCTGTCCGATTTTGCCTTCGGCGATTTTTTTGCGGTAAATATATCCTGTACCGCCGCCGATGAGGCCGCAGGCGACTGCTGCAGCTATAATAGCTAGCATAGTGATGGATTCACCTCCCCTTTCACAAAAAAAAGCCGAACTCCCAGTCCGGCTTTTTTATGAGTATGTAAAATTTACTTCATCTTCAAAAAACCTGCAATTATGCAAAATATAGACCAGTGTATCAAACCGGCTCTCTTAATTGTAAATTTTTTTTATATCAATGTCAAGATATACTTGACGATTCTAATACAGCCTGCTTCACGAATCGCCGCCGTCCCATGAGTCAGTAAAGTCCGACAGGACTGCGCCGATGACAGAAGGAGAAAAACCGCGGTACTGCAGGAATCGCGCGGCTTTGCGCCTTTCGTCGGGCCGGCCGGAAAACTTCCGCCGCACCAGCGCCACGGCAACAGCATATTCGTCGGGCCGTTCCAGTTCTTCCGGCACAGGCAGGCTGCGGCGGCGCAGGCGGTTGACGATGTAGGCATGGCCGTACTGCTTCTTTTTCGCATAGTAGGCATAGACCTGGGAGGCCAGGCGCTGGTCGTCGAGGAAGTGCTCTTCTTTCAGGGCCGCGACGACCTCGTCGATGACGTCGTCGTCTGCTTCGCGGCGGCGCAGCTTCTGGCGCAGCTCCCCTTCACTCAGGAAGCGGACGTTGAGGAGCTTCAGGGCTTTTTCATAGGCTTCGCTGTACGTCATTTAGGCTTCGTCGCCGTTTTCCGGCAGCGCCGTGTCCTGGCTTTCCAGGTCTGCTTTATTTTCTTCTTCCATGGCTTCATCGAATTTTTCCGGTTCTGCTGCCAGGGTATCGCGGATGATTTTTTCGACTTCATCTGTGATTTCCGGGTGTTCCTTCATGAAGGCTTTGACATTTTCCTTGCCCTGGCCCAGGCGTTCGCCCTTATAGGAATACCAGGTGCCGCTCTTTTCGATGATGTCCATGGACGTACCGAGGTCGAGGACCGTCCCTTCGCGGGAAATGCCCGTACCGTACATGATGTCGAATTCGCACTGCTTAAAGGGCGGTGCCACTTTATTCTTGACGACTTTGACCCGAGCCCGGTTGCCGATGACGTCGCCGCCGGACTTGATGGCTTCGCCCTTGCGGATTTCCATGCGGATAGAAGCATAGAACTTCAGGGCCCGGCCGCCCGTCGTCGTTTCGGGATTGCCGAACATGACGCCGACTTTTTCACGCAGCTGGTTGATGAAGATGACGATGGCTTTGGATTTGGAAATGATGCCCGTCAGTTTGCGCAGGGCCTGGCTCATGAGGCGGGCCTGGAGACCGACGTGGGAATCGCCCATTTCGCCTTCGATTTCCGCTTTCGGCACGAGGGCGGCGACGGAGTCGACGACGATGATGTCGACGGCACCGCTGCGGACGAGTTCTTCCGTGATTTCCAGGGCCTGTTCACCGTTGTCCGGCTGAGAAATGAGCAGTTCATTCGTATCGACGCCGAGATGGCGGGCGTAGACCGGATCCAGGGCGTGTTCGGCATCGATGAAGGCCGCAATGCCGCCGTTCTTCTGGGCCGAGGCGATGGCATGCAAGGCCAGGGTCGTCTTGCCTGACGATTCAGGACCGTAGATTTCGATGACTCGGCCGCGGGGATAGCCGACGCCGACGGCCAGGTCGACGGCGAGGGACCCGGAAGAAATGACTTCCAGGTTCATCTTGTCGGCGACGTCACCAAGGCGCATGATGGCACCTTTGCCAAAGTCTTTTTCAATCTTGCGCATTGCGTTTTCAAGTGCTGTCTGTTTTGCGTCCAAATTTTTTCCTCCTAACTATGATGAATTTATTTATGGAAAACAAGGTAATGAACGAGATAATAAAGGGCCCGCACGGCTGCCCGCTGCTTGACTTCTGCACGGCCGCCGTGATAGACGTCGC
>URLP01000152.1 GCA_900548635.1 uncultured Megasphaera sp. | reverse complement strand
ATACAGCCGCATTGGCTATGCCGTATTGGAGTGTGATTCATGGAAAAAGTAATGGTCATCATCGGTCCGACGGCTGTCGGTAAGACGGCGCTCAGTTTTGCCTTGGCCGAACATTACGGGACCGACCTCATTTCTGGCGACGCCTACCAGATTTACCGCCATATGGATATCGGTACGGCGAAACCGACAGCGGACGAATTGGCCCGCTATCACCATTATCTCATTGATATTGCCGAGCCTGATGAGCCCTATTCGGCAGCCCGTTTCTGCGATATGGCCGGTAAGGCCATTGCCGAAGTCAACGGGAAGGGCAAAGTCCCCATCGTCGTCGGCGGCACAGGCCTTTACGTCCAGTCCCTCCTGGAAGGCTACGACTTCGGCACGGCGCGCATGACGGAAGCGGCTAAAGACGCCGCACAGGCGCGCATCGCCTCCCTCGATGAAGGGGGACTCAAGGAGTATATCCGCAGGAATACGGACTGGGAGCCGCCGGACTGGCACGAACTCCTGGCCAATACGCACCGCCTGACGCGCTTGGTGAGTGCCATCGAGAACGGGGAAGGGAAGGCCTTCGTCCGTTCCGGCAAGGCGGAAAGCCTTGTCTACGACGCGTACGTCATCGGCCTGCGCCTGCCGCGAGAAATCCTCTACGCGCGCATCGAAGAACGCGTCGACGCCATGCTGAAAGACGGCTGGGTTGAAGAAGTGCGCCGCCTCCTCGCTATGGGCGTACCTGAAGGCGCTCAGGCCATGAAAGCCATCGGCTATCAGGAACTGGCCCAATACCTTAAAGGACAGCTGTCCCTGGAAGAAGCGGCCGTACGCATCAAGACGAGGACAAGACGCTTCGCCAAGCGCCAGCTCACTTGGTTCAAACGCATGCCCTACATCCGTTGGTACGAAAAAGACCAGTACGAGGACGAAGCCGCTCTGGCCCGGGCCGTCATCCGTGATATAGACGCTCACTGGAGAGCGTAGGGGCGCCCACGTGGGGCGCCCGCGCGAATCCTGTGCACATCCTGATGAATGAAAGCGAAGAGCAGAAAGCCTCCCCTGTTAGGAGAGCCTTTCATTATAAACTAAGCAAATACAGAAAGGAATCATGACATTGTCTCTGGATTTAGAAGCTTTACGAAAAGAAGCGCTGGCTGAATGTGCCGCGCAGTTTGAACGCATCGATACGATTTGTCTCCATAATACGGCGAAAGTGTTGGCAGCCTACAAGGAAGCCCAGATTTCGTCGTATCAGTTTGCCGGCACGTCCGGCTACGGCTACAGTGACATGGGCCGGGAAAAGCTCGATGAAGTCTTTGCCCGCGTCTTCAAGGCCGAAAAGGCCCTCGTCCGTCCGCATTTCGTCTCGGGTACGCATGCCCTGGCGACGGTCCTTTTAGCCCTTCTCCAGACCGGCGACCTGATGATGAGCCTCATCGGCGCGCCGTACGACACGATGCAGGGCGTCATCGGCTATGCCCATGAAACACCGCATTCCCTTAAGGAAAAGGGCGTCCGCTACGAAGAAGTGCCGCTTAAGGACAATTCCTATGACCTCGCAGGTATCGAAAAAGCGGTCGCTGAAAAGCAGCCGAAACTGGTCCTCATCCAGCGTTCCCGCGGCTACAGCACGCGTGCTTCGCTGACCATCGACGATATTCGCTCGATCATCGCCGTCGTCAAGCGCGTCAGCCCTAAGACGATTTGCTTCGTCGACAACTGCTACGGCGAATTCGCAGCCGAAGAAGAACCCATCGAAGCCGGTGCGGACATCATCGCCGGTTCACTGATCAAGAACCCCGGCGGCGGCATCGCCCCGACAGGCGGTTATATTGCCGGTAAGGAAGAACTGGTCCATGCAGCCGCCGACTACTTGACGGCTCCTGGGCTGGGCGACGAACTCGGCTCCTATGCGGCTGGGTACCGCCTCTTTTTCCAGGGCTTCTTCATGGCACCTCACGTCACGGCTCAGGCCATCAAAGGCGCTGTCTTTGCCGCTGCCGTCTTTGAAAAAATGGGCTTCAAAGTTTCACCGGCCGTCCAGGACCCGCGCGTCGATCTGATCCAGACGATTTATCTGGAAAACGAAAAGAACATGTGCCTTTTCTGTCAGGGCATCCAGTCCTTCTCGCCTGTCGATGCCCACGTCACGCCGATTCCGGACGACATGCCGGGTTATGCCGATAAGATTATCATGGCTGCGGGCGACTTCGTCCAGGGTTCGTCTATCGAACTTTCTGCAGACGGTCCGATCCGCGACCCCTATATGATTTATCTCCAGGGCGGCATCGTCTTTGAACACAATGTCCTGGCCATCCTCAGCGCGGCCCAGTATATTGCCGAACATCGGGAAGGAGCAAAGAATGATTAAGGAAGTCCTCGTCGTCGAAGGCCGTTCCGACGTGGCCCGCATCCGGGCCAGCCATATCGATGTCGATATGATTACGACCGACGGTTTCAATCTGAAGCCCCATACGCTGGAACAGATTCGCTGTGCCTATGAAAAGCGGGGCATCATCATCCTTACGGATCCGGACCGGGCAGGGGAGCAGATCCGTAAATTCCTGACGGACCGTTTTCCCAAGGCCAAGCATGCCTTTATCCCGCGCAAAGACGCCATTGCCAATAACGACCTCGGCGTCGAACAGGCTTCGCCCGAAGCCATCCGCCTGGCGCTCAGCAAAGTGCGCTGCGCCACCTATGAACCGCAGGAAACCTTTGCCATGCAGGATATCGCCGCTGCCGGCCTCAACGGCACGCCCGATGCGTCCGAACGCCGCGCTGCCGTCGGCGCCGTCCTCGGTATCGGCTACGGCAACGCCAAGCAGTTCCTGAAACGCCTGAACCATTACGGTGTCACCCGCAAAGAATGGGACGACGCCCTTTCTCAGATTGATGAGGTGAAATAGATGAAAGAAGTCGACTTGTCCAATCCCGACGTCGTCCGCTACGTCGTCAAACGCTTCGGCCTGCGCATGAATAAGAAGCTGGGCCAGAATTTTCTGATTCGCCATGCCGTCGTCGATGATATTGCCGACGCGGCGGAACTTTCGGAAGGCGATCCGGTCCTGGAAATCGGGCCGGGCATCGGCACCCTGACACAGGCTCTGGCCGAAACGGGAGCAGCTGTCACGGCTGTCGAACTGGACGACCATTTGCTGCCCGTCCTCGACAAGACACTGGAACACTATGACAACGTGCGCATCGTCCACGGCGATATCATGCGCATCGACATCCCGGAAGTCATGAACCACAAGCCCTTCAAAGTCTGTGCCAATCTGCCGTACTACATCACGACGCCGATTATCATGAAGCTCCTCGAACAGAAGCTGCCTATCGAACGCATCGTCGTCATGGTCCAGAAGGAAGTGGCCGAACGCATGGTAGCTGAACCGGGCCACAAGATTTACGGCGCCCTCTCCGTCTCGGTCCAGTACTATACGGAGCCGCAGATGCTCTTTGAAATCTCGCCGCGCTGCTTCATGCCGGCACCGGAAGTCACATCGGCCGTCGTCGCCATGGATGTCCGTAAAAAGCCGCCTGTCGACGTCACGAATGAAAAACGCTTCTTCCAGGTCGTCAAAGCTGCTTTCCAGCAGCGCCGCAAGACCTTTGCCAATACCCTGAAGAACACGGGCCTGAGCAAAGACCAGATCCAGCAGGTACTGGAAACAGCCCATATCGACGGAAAGCGCCGCGGCGAAACATTGTCCTTACAGGAATTCGCCGACGTCGCCAACGCCTGGGACGCGCTGCAGTAAGCATGAAAAAGCCTCTGACGTCATACATGAAGCTTTTTTTCCACGTTTGCCGTTTGCCGTGGATCGTTTGTCGTAATGGAGCAAGCCGCAGGTCAGCGTAG
>URLP01000151.1 GCA_900548635.1 uncultured Megasphaera sp. | reverse complement strand
GGCTTGTCGCACAAGCGACAAGCCTTTTTCATCTCTCTTATTTACTTACCAAGTCTTCTTCTACTTGGATGTGGAGTTCATGCAGCTGTTTTTTGGTAACTGTCGACGGAGCTTCGCTCATAGGGTCGATAGCGTTCTGAGTCTTCGGGAAAGCGATGACGTCGCGGATGGACTTGCGTTTGAGCATGAGCATGATCATGCGGTCCAAGCCGAAAGCCAGGCCTCCGTGGGGCGGTGCACCGTATTCAAAGGCACGCAGGAGGAAGCCGAATTTCTGTTCTGCTTCTTCCGGTGTCAGGCCGATGGCCTTGAAGACGCGCTGCTGGACATCGGGCTGGTAGATACGGAGCGAGCCGCCGCCCAGTTCGATGCCGTTGAGGACCAGGTCATAAGCCTTGGCATAGACGTGAGCCGGATCTGTTTCCAGTTTGTCCAGGTCTTCGTCGCGCATAGCCGTGAACGGATGGTGCATGGCGACAAAGCGTTTTTCTTCATCGCTCCATTCGAACATCGGGAAGTCGACGACCCAGGTGAAGGCGAATTCGTCTTCGTCGATGAGGTTCATGCGGCGGGCCATTTCTTTACGCAGTTCGCCGAGAGCGGCAGCGACAACTTTCGGTTTGTCGGCGATCATCAGGACGAGGTCGCCCTTTTCAGCGCCGCAGGCTTTGCCGATTTCATGGAGTTTTTCTTCGCCGAAGAATTTCTTGATCTGCGATTTCAGTGTGCCGTCTTCGAGGAAACCGATCCAGGCGAGGCCTTTAGCACCATAGTGGCCGACGTATTCGACGAGGCCGTCCAGTTCACGGCGCGGGATGTCGGCGTCGCCTTTGACGTTGATGGCTTTGACCTGACCGCCGTTGTCGATGACGTTGCGGAAGACTTTGAAGTCCGTATCCTTGACGAGTTCCGTGACGTCCGTGAACTTCATGTCGAAGCGCAGGTCCGGCTTATCGGAGCCGTAGTTTTCCATAGCGTAGTCCCAAGTCATGCGGTGGATCGGCAGTTTGACGTCGTGGCCGAGGGTTTCTTTGAAGATATAGTGTACCATCTGTTCGACGAGGGTCAGGATTTCGTCCTGGTCCATGAAGGACATTTCCATGTCGAGCTGCGTGAATTCCGGCTGGCGGTCGGCGCGCAGGTCTTCATCGCGGAAGCAGCGGGCGATCTGGTAGTAGCGGTCCATGCCGGCGATCATCAAAAGCTGTTTGAAGATCTGCGGCGACTGGGGCAAAGCATAGAACTTGCCGTTGTTGACGCGGCTCGGTACGAGGTAGTCGCGGGCGCCTTCCGGCGTGCTCTTGCACAGTTCCGGCGTTTCGATATCGATGAAACCGTGTTCGTTGAGGAACGTGCGCATAGCGTGTTTTACTTTATGGCGCATAATGAGGTTCTTCTGCATTTCCGGACGGCGCAGGTCGAGATAGCGGTATTTGAGGCGAATCTTTTCGTCGACGTCGATGTTGTCTTCGATGTAGAACGGCGGCGTCTTGGAGGAATTGAGGATGCGCAGTTCTTCGCAGCGGATTTCGATGGTGCCCGTCTTCATCTTCGGGTTGACCGTATCCTTATCGCGCATGCGGACGATGCCGCGTACAGCCAGGACGTATTCCGTACGTACCTGTTCTGCCTTTTCGAAAGACGTCTTTTCGTAGTCCGGCGAAGCGACGACCTGTACGATGCCCGTACGGTCGCGGAGATCGATGAAAATCAGTCCGCCGTGGTCGCGGCGGCGTTCAACCCAGCCGGTCAAGACGACTTCTTTGCCTTTGTCCGCTTCGCTTACTTCAGCGCAGTAACAGGAGCGGTGTAAACCTTCCATTGTATCCATGAATCAATCATCCCTTCTTATGTGTTTCCATATATGCAACAATCCCATCAAGGGGAACGCTGACTTGTTCTTTGCTGGCCATGTTGCGGACCTGGGCAGCACCTGCGGCCAGTTCATCGTCACCGATGATGACCGTGTAATCGGCATTAAGCTTGTTAGCCGACTTCATCTGGCCCTTCATGCTGCGGCCGAGGAGGTCGATTTCCGCATAGAGGCCTTTTTCGCGGAGCTGCTGCTGCAGCGTAAAGGCCTTCGTCTTAGCCGCATCGCCGAGGGCGACGATGAAGACAGGCTGCTTCTTGGCGATCGGCGGCAGGAGGCCCTGTTCCTTCAATGTCAGGAGCAGGCGTTCCATGCCGATGGCAAAGCCGATGCCCGGCGTCGACGGACCGCCGTCGTAGCGGCCGCCGCCGCAGACCGTGCTCTGTGCGCCCAAAGGAGCGTACATGATTTCAAAGGCCGTATTCGTATAGTAATCGAGGCCGCGGACCAGGCGCGGGTCGAGGGTAAAGGGAATACCGATGGCCGTCAAATACTGCTGGACTTTCTGGAAGTGTTCCTTGCAGTCGTCGCAGAGATTATCCGTGATCAAAGGTACGCCCATCTGCATCATTTTTTCGCCGTCTTCTTTGCAGTCGAGGACGCGGAGCGGATTCTTTTCCAGGCGTTCATTGCAGTCGTCGCAGAGCTGATCCCGTTTGTCCGCAAAGAAATCGAGGAGCTTCTGGCGATAGACAGGACGGCATTTCGGGCAGCCGACGGAATTGAGGTGCAGGACGAGGTCGTTCAGTCCCAATTCGCGGAAGAGCTGGAAAGCCATGGCAATGATTTCTGCATCGACAGCCGGGTCCTTGGAGCCGATTTCTTCGACGCCGAACTGCGTGAACTGGCGGTAGCGGCCGGCCTGGGGACGGTCATGACGGAACATGGGCCCCATGTAGTAGAACTTGTGGACCTGCGGGTCGCCGTAGAGCTTGTGTTCCAGGAAGGCCCGCACGACGGATGCCGTGTTTTCCGGGCGCAGGGTCATGCTGCGGCCGCCGCGGTCTTCAAAGGTGTACATTTCCTTGGTGACGACGTCTGTCGTTTCCCCGATGCCACGTAAAAATAATTCAGTACTTTCAAACATAGGCGTGCGGATTTCGCCGAAACCGTAGAGCGAGCAGATCTGGCGGATCTTCGCTTCCAGCCACTGCCACTCTGCCGTCTGTTCCGGCAGGAAATCCTGCGTACCTCTCGGTGCAGTGATAGCCATTTTAAATCTCTCCTCCGTATATGATAGCACACAAACGGCGGCGCTGGGCCATTTTTTCAGGCAGCGCCCCGATATATGCATCAACATCTTTCGGCATGTATACCTTTTCCAGGGTATGCCCATCGCGGGCGAGGAACTTCGTCGCTCCTCCCGGTCCGGCTGCCAGGACGGACTGCCGTTCTTCCATCATCTCGATGTTGTAGGCGCTGATGCTGCCCGGCAGGGCATAGCCCGTATTGGCGAAGCTGGCGGCCATGTATTTCTGGCGGTACATGTAGTACGGCAGATAGCCCTTCGCCGTGAGGACTGTCCGGCAGAGGCGGACCATGCGGCCCGTTTCTTCTGCCGGCGGCACAGCCGCCCTGAGGACATGATGGAATAAAGGTGCCCGTTTTTTTAATGCTAACGTATGAATTGTAACATTTTCCGGGTGCAGTTTGCAAACAATTTCCATATTTTCCTGCATATCGGCCAGAGTTTGCCCCGGAAGTCCGGCGATGAAGTCCATATTGACGACGGAAAAGCCGAGTTTGCGGCAGTTTTCATACATCGTATAAATATCTGCGACGCTGTGGCGCCGGCCCAGGGCGTCGAGGAGGCGCTGCTGCATGGTCTGGGGATTGACGCTGATGCGGTCGACACCGCAGGCCCGCAGCATGGCCAGCATCTCAGGCTTTGCCGTGTCGGGCCGGCCTGCTTCGACAGTCCACTCCCGGACGTGCGGGAAATTCCCGGCCAGCCTTTCGAGGATGGGCTGCAGGATCGCTTGCGGCA
>URLP01000150.1 GCA_900548635.1 uncultured Megasphaera sp. | reverse complement strand
GCGGCGGCGACCGCCTGGCTGCGGACGGCCTCATCGGTACGCTGATTACGAGCCATTTCGGCATGGAAAAGAAACTGGCCGACAATGTTGCCGAGAACCGCTGCTTTGCCTATACCGTCCCGGCCGGTACGATCCTGGCCCTTTACCGGGCCATTGCCGCCGGCCATAAAGGTGTCTGGACGGATATTGGCCTCCATACCCTGGCCGACCCCCGGCTCGACGGCAGCAAAGCCAACGAAAAGACACGGCAGGAAGGGAAGGACATCGTCCAGCTCGTGAACATCGGCGGCGACGACTACCTCTATTATCCGTCTTTTCCCATCCAGATCTGCTTCATCCGCGGCTCCCTGGCCGATGAAGACGGTAATATTTCCCTGCAGCGCGAAGCGATGATCGGCGAACAGCTGGAAGTGGCCGAAGCGACGCACAACTCCGGCGGTATTGTCGTCGTCCAGGTTGAAGACGTCGTCCCCAGGGGCAGCCTCGATTCGCGCCTCGTCAAGATCCATCATTTCCTCGTCGACTACGTCGTCGTGCCGCGGCCGAAGTATCACGTCCAGAGCTTTTCCAGTCACGGCTATCGGCCGGAACTGAGCGGTGAAGCCCGCAGGCCCGTGACCTCGCTGCCGCCGCATCCTTTGGACAACCGCAAGATCTGTGCCCGCCGGGCGGCTATGGAACTGAAGCAGGGCGATGTCATGAATCTCGGCATCGGTATCCCGGAAATCATCGGTTCCGTCGCCGCTGAAGAAGGCTTCGGGCCGAGCCTGACCCTGGCGGCGGACTCGGGCGTCATCGGCGGCATCCCGCTCTCGGGCCTCGACATGGGGGCTGCCGTCAATGCCGAAGCGGAACTGAAGATGGCTGACATGTTCGACATCTGCCACGGCGGCGGCCTCGACCTCTGTGCCTTAGGGTTGGCAGAAATCGACTTCCAGGGCAACGTTAACGTCTCGAAGTTCCACGGCCGCGTCACAGGACCGGGCGGCTTCATCGACCTGGCCCAGCACACGAAGAAGCTTGTCCTCATGGGGACCTTCACAGCGGGCCAGCTGCGCGAGCACTGTGAAGACGGGAAGCTGGTCATCGACCACGAAGGGAAATACAAGAAGTTTAAAAAGGAAATCGAACAGGTCACCTTTTCCGGCACGTATGCAGCTGCCCAGAAGCAGCAGGTCCTCGTCGTCACGGAACGGGCCGTCTTCAGGCTCACGGAAAAAGGCCTCATGCTCACGGAAATCGCACCGGGCATGGACCTGGAAAAAGACATCCTGGCCCAGATGGAATTCAGGCCCCTCATCGCAGAAGGCCTAAAGCAGATGGATGGACGTATTTTCCTGCCTGAGCCTATGGGGATGTAGGGGCTCGCATGTGGCGAGCCCGCCTGAGTCCACCTGTTTTTATAAAATATTGAGTATAGGAGATGGTCTTCATGGATTATCGTATTGAAAAAGATTCGATGGGGGAAATCAAGGTCCCGGCCGACAAGCTTTGGGGCGCCCAGACACAGCGCAGTTTCGAGAATTTCAAGATTGGCACGGAAAAGATTCCGGCCGCAATGGTCACGGTCTTTGCCTATCTGAAAAAGGCCGCCGCCCTGACCAACAAGGAATTGGGCGTCGTCGACGCCGACCGGGCTGATGCCATCGTCGCCGCCTGCGATGAAATCCTGGCAGGCAAGCTTGACGGGAATTTCCCCCTCGCTGTCTGGATGACCGGCAGCGGCACGCAGTTCAACATGAACGTCAACGAAGTCGTCGCCAACCGGGCTAAGCAGATTTTAAAGGCCCAGGGCAAGGAACTCAATGTCCATCCCAACGACCACGTCAACCATTCCCAAAGCTCGAACGACACTTTCCCGACGGGCCTGCACATGGCCGGCGTCCTGCTCATCGAACGGCGCCTCTTCCCGGCTATGGATGCCCTTTATGACGCCCTCCATGCCAAAGAAGTCGAATTCAAGGATATCGTCAAGATCGGCCGCACGCACCTCCAGGACGCGACGCCCTTGACGCTGGGCCAGGAATTCAGCGGCTGGGCCCGCATGATCCAGCGCGACAAGGAAATGCTCACGCAGGGCGTCGATTTTCTGCGCGACCTGGCTATGGGCGGCACGGCTGTCGGCACGGGCATCAACTGCCCGAAGGGCTACGACGTCCGCTTTGCAGAAATCGTCAGTGAACTGACAGGCACGACGTTCCGCACGGCACCGAATAAATTCCAGTCCCTGACCAGTAAAGATGAACTCGTCGTCGTCCACGGCATGCTCAAGGCCCTGGCCTGCGACCTGATGAAAATCGCCAACGACGTCCGCTGGCTCTCGTCGGGACCGCGCTGCGGCATCGGCGAAATCCGCATCCCTGAAAACGAACCGGGCAGCTCCATCATGCCGAGCAAAGTCAACCCGACGCAGTGCGAAGCCGTGACCATGGTCGCCGTCCAGGTCATGGGCAACGATGCGACCATGGGCATCGCCGCCAGCCAGGGCAATTTCGAATTGAACGTCTTCATGCCCGTCATCGCCTACAACCTGACCCAGTCCATCCGCCTTCTGACGGACTGCATGGATTCCTTCCGCAAGCACTGCGTCGTCGGCATCGAACCGAATCAGAAACGGATCACGACCAACCTCTACAACTCGCTGATACTGGTCACGGGCCTCGTCCCCTTAGTCGGCTACGACAAAGCCTGCACCATCGCTAAGACGGCAGCCAAAGAAGGGCTGACCCTGAAAGAGTCAGCCCTGAAGAGCGGGTAACAGCCGAACAGTTCGATGCGGCTATGGATCCGGCCAAGCTTGCCGGCATCCGCTAAGCCTTAGTTATTGTCTTTGAGGATATTCTTTTTCCACGAATCATCGTCTTTCTGGGCGACAGCCGCTTTGGCATAGGCGGCGATAGCCGTGAAATTCTGCTGGACCCCGGCCGACGTGTTGCGGTATTTGACGGCGTGGTCGGCGTCAATGCCGATTTCCTTGGCTTCCGAGGCGGCGTCGATATTGGCTCCGAGGAAGACGAAGTCCCAGCCCTGGGCCTTCTTATCGGAGATCATCTTCTGGATCGTCGCCTTGGAATATTCCTTGCTGGCATTTTCCTGACCGTCTGTGATGATGACGAAGACGACTTTATGGTCTTTGTCTGTAATGCCCGGCGTACCCGAGACTTTCGTAATCGTATTGCCGACAGCATCGAGAAGGGCCGTCGTACCGCCGACGCGGTAGTCCTTGTCCGTCATCTTGGCCACGGAGTTGAGGTCCGCCCGGTCCGTGACGACATCGACATTGTTGTTGAAGAGGACCGTCGTCACTTTCGTGTCCACGTCGAGGTCCTTTTCCTTGTCGAGCATGGAATTGTAGCCGCCGATCGTGTCTTTTTCCAGACCATACATGGAGCCGCTCTTATCGAGGACCAGGACCAGGTCGAGGTGCTTGATGGTCGACGGCAGGCGGTCCGGTGCTTTAGCGTCCGTGTCCGCCGCCAAAGCCATGCTGCAGCAGAAGAGGGCACTGAGGGCGAGTAAAAATATTTTTTTCAACATAGCATTTCCTCCTTTGAAAATGGCTGATATACGTTACATTTATTGTAACACAGATTTTGTTACAAAAGATACGCTGTCCTTTTACAAATCGTTAAAGAATAGGGGTTGTTACTATGAGTATTATCAAGGAATTCAAAGAATTTGCCATGCGCGGCAATGTGCTGGATATGGCCGTCGGCGTTGTCGTCGGCGGTGCTTTCGGCAAAATCGTCACGTCCCTGGTCAATGATATCATCATGCCGCCCTTTGGCGTCCTTCTCGGCGGCATCGATTTTTCGGACTTTTTCATCTTCATGGTGCGGCGGAGACTCGTGACTTTAGTCATGAGAGGAGC